>JACQYM010000122.1 GCA_016208225.1 Deltaproteobacteria bacterium
GGACTTGATCCGGCATCCAGCAAAAACCCGGATACCGGATTCCGGCGAACCGCCATCTCCGCAAGCGGGAACAACGAACAATGAAAGTCTCGTGTCGTAGGAGCGGGCCTTGCCCGCGACCTTCGGCATTGCGGCGATCTCTATCGCGGGCAAGGCCCGCTCCTACGTCCCCTGTCTGCTCAACAAGACAGAAAAGTGACTCTCATATACATCCGTCATGCGGGGACTGAACTGAGCCCCCGTCAAGCGGGGACTGAACAGAGCCCCCGTCATGCGGGGACTGAACTGAGTGCCGGAATGACGACCGGAAATATGATATAATTCACGATTTCAATACGTTGTGCCAATCCGAAAATTGAATTCTTTCGTTGCAACGGCTTACCGGGGCGGCCATCAAACCCGCCCTTCCTTGCCCGCTTACGGATGGGGACCCCACTGGCCGGAAGCGGTGTCATACTGATAATTCATTTCCAGGGTGAATCGCTGCTGCCTGTTTTCCTCCTGACACTGCATATTGAAAATCAGGAGACTGCCCTGCTGTTTCACATATGTTATCTTCGGATCCGACAGGGCGGACCGGGCGGCGGAGGGGAAGAAATCCTTGAAAATCGCCTCATATCTGCCGAGCAGATAGTTGATTTTCTGCTGGATCTCATGCTGAAACTGATACGCCCTGATTCTTTCGACGGCGGAACTCCTGGCAGCCGCAAACTCCTTTTCCGCCGCCAGCCCGCTCCGATCAATGGCCGCAACCAGGGATTGCAGGCTCTTGCCGGCCTGATCATATTTTTCCCCGGTCACGTATGCCGCCACGGCCGCCTCATCCCGCTTGACCGTGGCGGAGAGAATTTTCCGCTTGATGGCCTGCGGGGTGATATCCGGGGCCCCGCCGGCCGCCCTGGCGCCGGCCAGCAGCCCTTCGCTTTTTCCCAGGTTGCGGATGGCGGCATCCCATCGCCCTTCTTGGAAATCTTTCAGTCCTGTCTCATGGAAGGCATTGAAACCGGCCACATCCCGCAGTCCTTCAATCTTTTTGATGGCCTGGGCCAGATCCCCCCTGCTTTTATCAACGACCTGCAGTGCCGCCTCATAGCTGGCCGCGGCCTGTGACCACTGCTGCGCGGCATGGAATCGGTCGCCGTGCTCGGCATTGGCGGTAAAGCCCAACTCACTGATCATGGCCTGCACCTCGCTTCTGGTGGCGGCCAGATCTTCATCCTTCATGACAGCCAGGATTTTCTGCGCCTCGCGAAAACTCTTCAGGGCCTCTTCCCACTTCTGACCGGCCCGGAAGGTATTGCCCTCCTGGATCTCCGCCTGCAGCCGGCTCCGGTTGAGCAGCGCCCCCACCTGGTCCGCCGGCACGGGGGCCAGATCTTTGAGGGCCGCCGTCTTTGTCGCTGCCTTGTCGTAGGCCTCGGCCGCCTCCCGCCATCTGCCCGCATCGGCCAGCTCCCTGCCCTTGCCGAGCAGCTCGTTCACAGCTGTGATCTCCTGCTGCTGTTGCGCGGTAATATACCTGCCGTTTATCAAAATTTTTCCCTGCAGGCCGGCTTGAAATTCCTCCGCACCGCTCAACCGGCCGACTTCCTCCCGCAGGGCCTGTTTCTCCGTTTTTTTAAGAAAACGCACCTTGCCTAACCTGGCAAGGATTTCCTGCATCTGCTGGTCCGCTTCGGCAAATCTGTTTTCACTGACCAAGGATGCCACCCCGCCCCACTGCCGCTGCGCCGCCCCGAAATGATGCAGGTCGAGCAGGAGCAGGCCGGCGGCAATACCGACCAGCAGCAGCACCACGCCGGCGGCGACCGCCAGGATCTTCCTGGCCTTGCCGCTGCCGGCCCCGGCTGCTCTCCGCTCCGCGCCCCGCCGGGACCTGTCGGCCTGAGGCGGGGCCGGCGGCCGTCCCTCATCCGCCCCGGGTCCGGCAGCAATCTCTTCCTCTTCCCCGCTTGCCGCGGCCTGCAAAAATTCCTCGGACACCGTCTCCGGCATTTCCGATATCTCCAGCCGCAGTTCCTCTTCCTCGGCCGCCGAAACCGGCGTCAGGGCGCCGAAATCGGCAGGGTCGAGCGGCAGCAGATCACCATTGGCCGTGGCCCAGTCAAGGGCCTCGCGGTTGAAGACATCCTGCCGGCTGTAGGTCTGATAGGAAATCAACCTGGCGATGTGGACAATGAGATCCGGCAGGGAGCGGGAAGAATTCCAGAAATCAGCGATACAGATCGCATCCGGGTCAAAATCGGGATGAAAAATCGGGGTAAGCGGTTTACAATTGGGAGGGAAATGAGGATAGCCGAAGGGCAGAACAATATTCACCCGGTGGTTGTCAACAGTAACAGGCCGGCCGTCAGTCAGCCCGCTGATGCCCTTGACGTGGTAGACGATCTCATAACTTTCCGGAGGAGTTCCGGTGGTTGCCGCGATCTGAATATAAGGGGAAGCGGCAAATCTTCTCCTTATTTCCTCATATTCATTTGCCAGTTGACTACTCGATACAGCCATAGAAAAGCAATCCCAGGAAAAAAATAGAAAAAAGTTGTATCATCGTGATGACAGGACGGGGATGACGGCGGGCCCATCCGGGCAGCAGCCATTATCCTTTAAAAGAATAGCGAAAGATACCGATTAGAACAAGAATTAACTCAATTGGATTGCGGATCGCGGATTGCGGATTGCGGATGAATATGAGCCTCTTGCAAAATGAGTCAACCCTTCATTCCTGGAATCAACAGCCATGACCTGAACGACGTCATTCCGGCAGTGTGTTGAGCCGGAATCCAGTTTTCCGGCGTGACAACAAGAGACTGGATGCCGGATAAAAAACCCTGGATGCCGGATAAAAAACCCTCCGGCATGACGAAAAGATAAATCCCGCATTTTGCAAGAGGCTCATATAGATGAGAAAACTCACAAAAAATATATTTTCACCACAGAGCGCACAGAGATCACAGAGAAATATTTTTATTACAGTCAGTTAACTCAGTGGGCTCTGTGCTCTCCGTGGTAAATTTTCAGATTTTGCGGGATAATCGAATAAAAATGGATAATGATCAATGAGCTCCTTTAAGTCAATCTTCCAAATTGTTGAGAACAAAAGGTGCCCGCTCTACGAACTGGATGACCGGCTTGAATTGACCGACAAGGCCCTGCTGCCGCCCCGGCAAAAACCGGTCTGCCTGATTCTGGCCAGGGAAATGACGGAGCTGCTGTTTTCCCTGCTCTCGCAGAACAAGGACGAATACGACCCGGAGAAGCTCTTCAGCTGTTCCGGCTGCTCCGGCCTCATCAAGTTCAAGCTGAGTTTCAACGAAGCCGCCACCCGGGATGAAGCCGCCACTTCATTGTCCCGGATCCTGGGCAAGGAGGTCAATCTGCCGCGCCGGCTGGCTGACGGCATGGGCAATATCGGTCTGTTCCAGGCCGTTGAGAAAAGAAATCTCGCCAAGATCCTCCGCTGCTTCACCTACAAAAAATTCGGCTCCGGCGCCGAGATTCTCCGCAAGGGCGAGGAAGGCGGCCCGGTCATCATCATTCTGTCCGGCAAGGTCGCGGTGCTGGACGGCGACCAGCGGATCGCCATCCTCGGCCGGGGGGAGGTCCTGGGGGAAATGAGCCAATTCACCTCCCAGGCGGTGAGCGCCACCATCAAAACCATTGACCCGGCCGAGGTCCTCTGCATCAACGGCAAGGAAATGATCGAGCTGCTGAACGACAATCCCGCGCTGTATATCTATTTCCTGCGCCTGCTCTCCGACCGGCTCACCAAGAGCAACGCCGCCCGCCTGCAGGAGGTGGCTTCCGCCATGAGCGGCACCCTGGCGGAAATGCCGCAGGTGGAATTATTCCAGATCTTTCACATGAACGCCAAAACCGGCGTCTTGACCATTGAATTGCCGCGGGGCGAGGCGCGCATCTCCTTTCGGGAGGGGTGCATCATCAATGCCGCCTATGACGGGGAAAAAGCCTGGAAGAGGAAGAACTGGATGATGATTTATAGGGCGGAAAGGAAAAAGAATTATGGGCTTCTGAAAAAAGCCTTCACAAAAGTGTCCATTTTTACTTGACCAGGTCACTCAGATGCGAGGGAACTGAAGCAGGCTTGCGCTGTGGCGTTAAACCGTTAAGCGTGGCATTTAAGGAAAGTCTCGCGTGCCGGGCTGATATCAGCTCCCTATTCTACCCGAAACTCACTGCGTCCCCGGAACTCAAAGATTCATGGGGCTTGGAAGGGGGTTACAAGCACCTCAAACCAGCGCCAGTTCCAGCTTGTGCTTTCTCCTTTCCCAGTCAGGCATCACTTTTTCCAGCAGCCGATAATACTCGGGGCCATGGTCATGGCAACGAAGATGGCAAAGTTCGTGGGTGATGACGTAATCGATGCACTCCTTGGGGGCACGGATCAGGTCGGTATTGAGGGTTAACAGCCCTCCCCTGGATAGGCTGCCCCAGCGCTTTTTCATTCGCCTGATCTGCAGGCGGGGATGAGCCAAGCCAAGCTTTGCAAAGTACGGCCAGCATCGCGCGAAGCTACCGTGAAAAGTGGCGGTTGCCTTGGCCAAGTACCACTTGTCCAGCAGCTGCCTGATTGTCTCCGGCTCCCCCGGATTCGCAGTCGTCACCAGGAAATACCCCCTGGATAATTTGACTGAATCCTTAAACCCCTCGCCGACCCTCAGCCGATACTGCCTGCCGAGATACAGATGAGTTTCACCACCGACAAATTGTCGAACTGGTGTCCTCGGCTCAAACTGTCGGAAATATTGCTGCTGCGTGATGATCCAGCTGGCGCGCCTGATGACCCGCCTATGGACCTCTTCCAGCGCTGTACCGACAGGCGCTTTCACCACCACGCTGCTATCGGGAAACACCTCAATGGCCAAGGTTTTCCTAGCAACATGGAGCACCTTGAATCTGATGCACTCCTTGCCATGGGTGACACAGCCGGCGGACATAGCTAGTTGGTCCGCCGATGTTTCGACACCTGCATGGTCCGCTCAATGAGCGCATCCATCTGGTCCAGGCTGAGTTCAATGCCCTTGGCGCCTTTTACCTCGTCGAACAGGTAATCGTCAATGTCATTGATCACCTGTTTCCGGGCATCATCATCGTCCCAGAACTGCACTTTCCAGTGACGACCCAGAATGGTTTGAATTGCCAGGGCGATCTCGGCGGCGACTGCCTCGCAGTCCTCTTGCCCCAGATCAAGCTCCGCCAAAAATGGTTTCAGCACGCCAAAGTAGGCCATGGCCTCCTCGTTGCCGGCCAGGCTGGCGGGAATGTCGTCATGCTGGCGGGTAACCACCTTGGCGCGGATCTGGCTCACGGTGTTCAGGTACTCCAGGTCGGAAATCCGCTTGGCCCGGAAATCCTCAATGGCCTGCTGGATCAGCTTGGAGAATTTCTCATAGAATGCCGGGTCTTCGGCCATCTTCTCGGTAATGACCTTCTTGGTCGCATGGGCGATGGCATCGGCCTTGGCTGCCGTGGTTGTGCCGTAAACGCCCTGTTCCTCCTTGACCTCAAGGAACATCTTTTCGTCAAAGATGTTCACCGGTTTATTCAACCGAATGACCTCACTGGCCTGGATGTGGGTATCCAGCAGTTTCTTGATCTTCGGTTCATAATCCCGGTAGTCGATGGCCTCGGCATAGCGCAGTTTGACGGCGGCTTTCAGGTTATGGAAGCGTTTCAGATCGGCCTTGTAGCGCATCAACCGGGCCTCATCAACCTGCATGATGAAGGTTTCGGAGGAAAGGGCAATGCCCAGGGTCTTACTGTAGTCGGCCAGCCGCTGGTAGAAACTCTCTCGGACGGCGCCGTCGGCCAGCAGTACCTCGTAGGCCTCCTCGTCGTAGCTGTTCTTGACTTCCTTGAAGAGATCCCACAGATCGGAATAGCGCTGGGGCAGCTTTTCCACCTCGGCATTGATCGAGGTCATCGTCCCTTTCAGGTCGTCCTCGTCAAAGCCCTCGAAGGCGCTGTACATGGTCAGCGCCTTGTCCAGCTCGCCCAGCAGCCCCACGTAATCGATGACAAAGCCTTCATCCTTGTCTTCCGCCAACCGATTAACCCGGGCGATGGCCTGGAGCAGGGTGTGTTCCTTCAACTCCTTGCAGATGTAAATGACCCGGTTGCGCGGAGCGTCGAAGCTGGTCAAGAGCTTGCTGACCACGATCAGGATTTCCGGTTCAGCCCCGAACTTGAATTGATTGATGATCTGCTTGGTATATTCATCCTCACTGCCGTAGCGCTTCATCATCTTGGACCAGAACCTGATCACCTCATCCGTCGGTTCATCGTCGGTCTCCTCGTAGCCTTCGCGGGCGTCCGGGGGCGAAATGACCACTTCAGACGATACATACCCGATAGCTTGCAGGTGGGCGTGATACTGCAACGCCACCGCCTTGCTGGGAGCAACCAGTTGCGCCTTAAAGCCGGTGCCCTGCCAATGCTCCCGGAAATGCTCACTGATGTCGAAGGCCCGCATATACACCACCTGCTCGGCCTTGTTAAGCATCGAGGCCTTGGCATACTTCCGCTTCAAGTCAGCCTTTTGCTCCTTGGTCAGCCCCTGGGTGTGGCGCTCAAACCAGAGATCGATGGCCGCCTTGTTCTGCTCCATCTCCACATGGCGTCCCTCATAAAACAGGGGAACCACCGCCTGGTCCTCCACCGCCTGCCGGATGGAGTAATGCGGCTCAATCAGGCCGCCGAACTTGGCAAAGTTGTTCTTCTCCTTTTTCAGCAGCGGCGTACCGGTGAAACCGAGGTAGCAGGCGTTGGGAAACATATGCCGCATTCGGGCCGAGAAGTTGCCGAAGTTGGTCCGGTGGCTTTCATCGATCAGCATGAAGATATCGGGCGACTCGTCCTGAAACTTCTTGAAGTTGAGGGCCTTGTCGAATTTGTGAATCAAGGTGGTAACGATGGTGGCGTTCTGCCCGGCGACCAGCTCCATCAGGTGCCGCCCCGAGGTGGCCCGGTTTGGATCGAGTCCGCAGGCAACAAAGGTGTTGCCGAGTTGCTTGTCCAGATCGTCGCGATCCGTCACCAACACCACGCGCGGGTTGGCGACAAAGGGATCAAGCGCCAGGTTGCGGGCCAGCATCACCATGGTCAACGACTTGCCGGAGCCCTGGGTATGCCAGATGATCCCGCCCCGCCGCCGCCCGGCATTGTCCAGCTTGCGGATGCGCTCCAGGGTTGACTTAACCACGAAGAACTGCTGATAGCGGGCAATCTTCTTGATGCCGCCGTCAAACAGGGTGAACTTGAAGGCCAGTTCCAGCAAACGCTCCGGGCGGCAGAGGCTGTAAAGGGTTCGGTCCTGCTCCGTAACCAACCGCTCCCCCTCGGCCTCATGGGCATCGAAAAACGAGCGGGCCACGGCAAAGTCGCCGCTGAACAGCAGCTCCTTATCGGCGTCAGAAAGTGGGGCATTGACGGATCGAGCGATGTCTCCAGCCTTATCACGCAGCTCCTTCCACACCCCCCAGAATTTTGCCGGCGTGCCGGTGGTGGCGAACAAAGACTCATTCTTGTTGGTGGCCAGCAGCAGTTGCGTATAGACAAAGAGTTTGGGAATAAAATCGTCGCCCTGGTTCCGGATCGACTGGGAAACGGCCTGCGCCACTTCCTCCTTGGGAGATTTGCATTCCATGACAGCCAAGGGGATGCCGTTGACGAACAAGACGATATCCGGCCGGGCGCTTTCGATGCTACGGGAGCGATCCACACTGAATTCGGCGGTGACCTGGAAGGTGTTCCGCTCCCAGTTGCGCCAGTCGATATAGTTCAGGTTAAAACTCTTGGAGTCGCCGTCAATGGCCTGCTCCAGGGCGGTTCCCAGGGTAATCAGATCGTAAATCGTCTCATTGGTCTTGAGCAGGCCGTCATACTTGACGTTTTTCAACTTCTGGATGGCGCTTT
Organism: Deltaproteobacteria bacterium; assembly: GCA_016208225.1. Lineage (GTDB taxonomy): Bacteria > Desulfobacterota > Desulfobulbia > Desulfobulbales > SURF-16 > SURF-16. The sequence continues at coordinate 7,933 of JACQYM010000122.1, forward strand.
GGATATTCTCTTCACTGAACAGGTATTCCCGCCCTTTATGATTGATGCGGTTGAGGCGCTTAAGCTGGTCGCGCAGGATACCTTCCAGCAGCACATTGCCCCCCTTGCCTTGGCGCTGTTTGACAACTTGTCCGGCGGGGAGGTACTCAAAACCCAGGTTGATTAGGAGCTGGAGGGCGGGAATCTGGGAGAGGTATTTTTCGTTGAAGAGGAAGCCGTTCATTTGTGCCTCCTACTCGAATTAGGCTTGGCTGGGGCAGGTTGATCAGTGTTTACTTCTCCGATATACATCGCTTCATCAACCCAACATATTGCCCTACGAAGATTATCTGCCAATGCACCTTGGGCCGATGAATAGTGCTTGTTGAACCAACCTCTTAATAATCCTCTTAGATACTCGGAGTTTTTCGAAACTTCTTGCGGAGTGAGCCCACGTATTGCCTGTAGGCAGCACGCGAGATCGCCATTGGAAAGCGCTGGACTCAAAGATTTGTTGAGCAGTTGCTCCACAAATGCTCGCTTCTTTCTGGCAGCAGAAGAATCCCCAGCATGCAGAGTCATCTTTTGAATTGATCGATTTTTGATACGCTCGATAATCAAGACCGGCACAGTGCATGTAATAATAACATGGTAGAAAAGCTGTGTTTTCAAAGCATATTTGCTTTATAAACTCATGTGGCTCTGGAACTTGGTCATGTTTTAAAAAACTTCCGACAATGTCTGCGACACGAATGCCTTTGGTCTTAACAATCTGCTTTTTACCCACACCAATCGGAATACTTCCAATCGGGGAAACACTGCCAATCAGTTTCAAGGCAGGTTTACCTTTAACCTCCGAGAACTCACCTTCTTTTATAAATGACAACTGGCTAAGAAGGGACTCATCAATCAGAAATGACCCGCCCGATCCGGTTATTTGGCCAGTTTGGAGATCGAAAACCCCAGCATCTTGAACGCCAATTCTGGCGATATTGGCAAGGTGATGCATCCAAAGCTGTTGCTCTTGTTCTCGCTTAGAATCGAGGATACTCCGTAGCTCTGGGTATTTCACACGCTCGGTACGGCCACGATACCGATAATAAATGTCGCCTTCCTTCAATTCTTTTCCTGAATCCTTACAACAAACAACAGGCTTGTTATTGGATTCATGTATGTAAATTAACCCATAAATATTCCCGTTAAGTTCATATTGTTGAATGTCCCACTCGATCTCCGGTGCAAAATGATCATTAAAATGTTTGCTCATTTGTTCGGGATCAAGGGTCTCGAAATGTTCAAGATTCTTCCCTTTTAGCCCCTTCAAGGTGTGTGGCTGGTTGGCGATCCCAAAAACGATATAACCGCCTTTAGCATTTGCAAAAGCGGCACATGAGCGGAGATATTTAGCAATACTGGCCCATCCAAAAGATTCTTTGAATTCTAACCAGCTACACTCACGAGAAATAACTCGATCTGGTTTGAGCGGAGAAATCTTGAAGATTTCGTTCAGCTTTTCTTGGGAAAATGGCCTGTGATTATCCATTGTCGGCCTCCTCATCGATTTTAACCCGCCACTCCCCGGTCAACAGCTTCTGCATCAGCCCACGCTTCTGTCTGCGGTAGGCTTCAGCCTGCTTTTTCAGCAGGTCGATTTCCTGCCTGGTGGCGGTGAGGATGGCGGCGATGTGCTTTTGTTCTTCAATTGGCGGCAAGGGAATAGGAAGTTTGGCAAACTCCTTCCAGCGCAAACTGCCACGCCTGGCAACCGACGAACTGGTGTTTGCCCGGAAGATATGCAGGTAAACTACCGACTTGAGAACCTTGTAAAGATAACTGTCATCGACGTCCCTGTTAGTTTCAAAGACGGTGTACATAGGACTGACCAACCCTTTGTCATAGTGATCCTGGTAACCGATAGAGCCTTCCTCAATGTGGTTGGTCGCATAGGCGAACTGGCCTCTGGAGACCACCTTGTAGGTTGATGTGTCCAGGCTGAAGACCTGTTTGTCAAAGTATGTCAGCGAATCGACCAAACCGTCGTATTTGGTACAGGAAAGAACCGGGATGTTTTCTCCTGTACCATTGAACTTGCTAACATCCTTGGCGATTTTGCCTATCTTTACAATTTCCCAATGGTCGGGCACGGCAAACCATTTGGTTTTTTTTGCAAGGTTGGAAATTTGGTCTGCATCGCCAAAAAGATATTTTTTTGAAAGCCACAGATACCGCTTCTCTTTGGCCGCAATCAGCCGCTCGGTTTTTTCGATGGCTAGATCCCAGGTGGATAGCAAGAAAGCGATAGAGGTTTGTTCTTGGAGGGGAGGAAGAGGCACAAGGCAGTGCTTCTTAAACTCTGTAGGGTTGACGTTAGCCTGACTAATTGCTCTCGTTGCGATCCTCTTGATTACAGTTTGAGCCAGGTAGCCGTTCAACCAATGGTTTAAATACTCAGGGCAGGTTTGTGTTGCATCGACTGTCAATCGCACCAAATATGACGCAAAAGCAACCTGTTCGTCTGATGCAAAAATCCCGACCTTTCCGACGAGATCATAACTATTGGTGCGGTTAATCAGCAAATCACCTTTGTTGAGCAAATAGCGCTCTTTTTCCGTATCAAGCAGATTTAAACTGGTGAGATCTGCTGTAAGCACCTTACCTTCTTGAATGTCTTTCATTCCAACAACCCTGGTGTTACCACCTTCAACGGCCGGCTCATTGGTGCCATATTGCGTATCAAGCAAGACCTTTCCAACAGGAAGTAACCGCCAAGCAGAAGGAATATCCTCATATTTCAATGAATTAAGCCCACTCATTCCCCGCCCTCCACCTTCTTCTGTCCCCGCCCCACCTGCTTGACGCTTTTTACTGGCACCGGCAGATCCTCCGGCATGTCGCCGCCCAGCTCTTTGATGGTCTGCCGGACCTTGGCGCCAACCTCAAAATGCGTCTGGTTGGCTTTGGCCTTGCCCTTGACCTTTTCCCTACGCAACTTTTCCTCGGCCTGGGTGGCGCGGAATAGATTGGCGGCCAGCTCGGTACTCCCCATGTGGTCGAGAATCTTCTGGCTCTTTTTCAGCCCCTTGCGCTGGTGAATCCTCTGCGCATCCAGCCCGCCGTAGAGCCCCTTGTAGCCGTGGTTCTGGAAAATGGCAAAGTCGAGATTGCTTTCCACCCCTGCCAGCTGGGCGGTTTCCACCAATTGCTTGTTGTGCTCCTTCAATTCGTTGCGCAGCAGCAGCCGCTTTTCATCCTCCTGAAGGCGTTGGAAGGTTTCATCGTCGGCCAGTTCCTGCCGCCGGGTCTGGATGGCAAAGTAGGTCTGGCCGTTGGCAATGACCGGCTTGGTCGAGTCGCCGTTCTGGACGATGAGATAACAGGCATAGCGGGAAAGTTCGAAATCCTCGACCTCGCGCTCGGCACCGGAGCCGATCCGGACCATTTTCACCACTTGGGAAAAATGGTTAGCCGCCGGTTGGGCTGAATTTTCACAAGCCTTGACGGCCTTACCGATAACCCGTTTGAACTTGTCCCAGCTGCTGTAGTCAAGAACACCCTGCAAGTCGCGGGCGTACCAGAATTCATTGCCGTCAGCGTTAAGCTGCTTCAAATTCTCAAAGGTCTGATGGTGGGCCTTTTCGATCTCTTTTCCGCGCATGGTGGTTTTCCTCCGTTTAGACCAATGGGTTGAGGCCGGCAGAATGAAGCATCACAATGTCAACCATTTTCGTGACATCACGAAAATGGTTCCTGGTGAACTGACAAGTATGACTTGTCGGTTGCCCTGCCTCCGGGGCACTCATCGCACCACTTCCTTCAGCATCGCCGCCATCTTGGCGCGAACCGCCACCAGCTCACCCTCCAACTGCTCGATCTCCACCTGCACCGCGTCGATATCGATCTCGGCTTCTTCCTCGAAGGTATCCACATAGCGGGGGATGTTCAGGTTGAAGTCGTTCTCCTTGATCTCCTCAAACTCGGCCACGTGGGCGTACTTCTCAATCTCCGCGCGAGCGGCGACGGTTGCGACGATCTTTTTCAGGTGCTCGTCGGAGAGGGAGTTCTGGTTCTTGCCCGGCAGGTAATCGCGGCTGGCATCGACGAAGATCACATCCCGGCGCTTCTGGTTAGCGCCCCCCTTCTCCCGGCTGCGGTCAAAGACCAGGATTGCTACCGGGATCGAGGTGGTGGTGAACAGATTGCCAGGCAGACCGACCACGGCATCAAGCAGGTTTTCCTCGATGATCTTCCGTCGGATGCGCCCCTCGGCCGCCCCCCGGAACAGCACCCCGTGCGGAACCACGACCGAGACCCGGCCTTCTTTTTCCAGGGCCGCTTCGACCATGTGACTGATGAAGGCCCAGTCACCTTTCGATTTTGGCGGCACGCCCCGCCAGAACCGGTTGTAGCGGTCGCTTTCGGCCTCCTCGGCTCCCCACTTATCCAGGGAAAACGGGGGATTGGCCACCAACACGTCGAACTTCATCAGCCGGTCGTTTTCCACCAGCGCCGGGCTGACCAGGGTGTCACACCATTCGATGCGGGCACTGTCAAAGCCGTGCAGAAACATGTTCATCCTCGCCAGCGCCCAGGTGCTGCCGTTGGACTCCATGCCGAAGAGGGCAAAGTTGCGGTCGCCCACTTCCCGGGCCGCCTCGATCAA
>JACQYM010000123.1 GCA_016208225.1 Deltaproteobacteria bacterium
GGAAAACCGCCCCAGACTGCGGGACATCACTTCATTAATTCACCAACCATTTCCAGCCGTCCATGAGCTGCTTTTCCCAGCTGGGCGTGGCGGCCGCCTTTGGCACATAGCCCCCGGCCATGCCGTGGCAGAATATGCATTTTACCGCAAGTGATTTTCCGCGCAGATCATTATCATCCCTGCCGGATATGAAGGTCGGCATACGGGCAGTGCCGTCAAGTCCTTGATGACAGGGCGAGCAGGCGGGATTGCCGGCCTGCTTCACATTGGTCTGCATATGATAGGGCGGCCGGTTGAGCGGATTATTTACCCAAACAGGTTCGCCGGTGGTGCAGTCCGTGATGTAGCCTCCCACGGTGGGGGTGTGGGTCAATGCCTTATTGGTGAGATTGTTATAGTCAAAACCGGGGCGGCCGCTGTTTCTGCCGAGAATATTCCCCCAGGTATGCGGACCCAACGGACCGCCGGTCGGCATGCACCATGGGTATACCGTAACCGCCACTTCCTTGGCCAGGTGGCAGCGGTCGCAGCCCCAGCGGGTGATGGTGACATGCCGTTCCGCCACGGTTCCCGTTGCGTCCGCCACCTTGAGCAGCAGGGTTTTCGGCACGATCTCCCGGCCGTCCCGGTCCACCTCGCCCGGCTTGAACGCCGCGCCGCCAACCGCCTCTTCGCTGACTGCAAAAGAGCCGCGATAGATACCCGGTTTCCTGCTGTCCTCCACCAGTTCCCCGTGGGCGGGTTCAGCCAGACCCTCAACCTCAAAGGACAAGGAAGAATCGCCGGTGTAGCCGTTGACAAAAAAATCGACGGCCACCGCATGCCCTTCCGCCGGCCAGTAGCTCCTGCCCAGCCAATCAATTTGCGAGGCACTGTAGACCCAGTAGTAGGGATCAAGCAGATACATCATCTTGGATGTGGAAACGACCGGCGCCGGCTGCGCATTGGCAGATCCGCCACCCGCCAGCAACAGAACAAGCACCACGACCATCATAACCGTCTGTCCGCATTTCATCCCTGATCCCCCTTTTTGCTCAGCTTGAAACAAAAAAGAATAAACGGCGTGTTTGCCGGATGGCAACTCCGGCCACCGCGCATTGCCACTGCCTCTTGATATCTGATATTTAAAGAGGAGCGGGAAAGCTGTCAATCATAATTTCCTTTTATGATGGCTGTGAGAAGATACGCATTTTTTCTGTCCTCTCTCTTTGTCGCCTTTTTTTCCCGCCTGAAAACTTGCCCAAAAAGAGATCCATCCGGCGGCACGCCCCCGCCGGTCGCCAGGCAAAAGACCCAGTTATAGGGGAATATGCCCCAATTTTAGTGACCGTTTCGACCCAATAAAACGCCAGGCATTCCCCTGCGAATTGCTAATTTATTGATATGTTTATCCTAATCACAGGTGATACTGTGTGGCATATTTTTTGCCACTACTTTGGCTTCAGCCAATACCCATTGTACGGTATTGACTTTGTTTTGTGTCATTTTCTGATACCTGGAGTCCTGGAAGGACTGCAACGCAAATAATTATTTTTAAAAAACAGGAGGGAAAGGCGGGGAAAAAAAATGGTTTTTGGCTGATAACAATTTTTATTAATGCATGAGGGGAGTAAAAGATGAAAAAAACGATTCTGTCGATGATCGCTTTGGGCATACTTGCCCTGCCGCAGGCCGCGGACCAATCATTTGCCGGCAAACCCGTGGATGCGGACGGCGATGGGTATAAATCCACCGTTGACTGTAATGACAGCGACCCAACGGTCTGGGTTCTCAATTCCTGCGGCCAGTGTGCACCGGAATCAGCCTGCGGCGGCGGGAGCTGCGTGGACAGCGACGGTGACGGATATGATGCGTACAATGCTACCAGCTGTTCCACTGGTGATGACTGCAACGATAATAATTTCAGTGTCAATCCCGGGGCCACGGAGGTATGCGGCGACGGTATCGACAACGATTGCAGCGGCGGCGATGCAGCCTGCGGCGGCAACCCCCACCAGGCCATCACCGGCACCTTCACCACCCCTGCGGCCGTAACCGCCAAGTGCCTGGAATGCCATCCGTTCGAAGGTGATGATATTGTCAATGCCCTGCATGGCATGATGCCCACTGCTGCACCGAAGGTAACCAACGCCACCGGACTCAGCCAGAAGCTGGACGAAATCAACACCTTCTGCAGTTATCCCAACCCGGCGCAAGCAGGAGCAGCCTGCCTGGGCTGCCATCCGACCCTGGGCAAATATACCAATCTGACCGCGGCGGATATCGACTGTCTGCGCTGCCATAATGACAGTTACAAATCAAGGTACGCCGCCGAGACCAACCCCGCCGACTTCATGTACGTCACCGACTGGCAAGGCACCCCGAAAACCTATATTCCTTCAGACAGGAATGCCAATGGCGATTTTTATGTCGAGTTCAACTGGGCGGCCATGCCCGGCTTGACAGCCCTTGATCTGGTCCGCGGCGTACATCGCCCGACCACGGCGACCTGTCTGTCCTTCCATGCCAAAGCAGGCGGCGGCGACTGGGTGAAACGGGGCGATATCGGTCTTAATTCCGCCAGCGCCACCGCGGCGCAGGATGTTCATCTGGCCTCGGTGGCCAATGGCGGTGCCGGCTTGAGCTGCGGTTCCTGTCATGTGTCCTCGGCGCATCAGATTCCGGGCCGCGGTATCGATCTGCGCCCGACGGAAGGCGGCGCCGTGAAAGCGTGTGTTGACTGTCATCCCGGCATGGATGGCGGCGGCCATGCCGCAGCAGGCGCCAGGATTGAACCTGATCGGCATGTGGCCCGGGTCGCCTGTCAATCCTGCCATATCCCCGCCTTTGCCAAGGGCGGCGCCACCGAGATGTGGCGCGACTGGACCAATCCGGTCTGGAATGCGGGCCTGTGCAACGGCCAAGGCGCCTGGGCGGGCGAAGAACACAAAGTGGCCAATGTGACCCCTGACCATGTCTTTTTCAACGGCACCAGCTATGTTTACAAATTGGGACAGACCCTGAACCGTGTTGATCCGATCAGCGGTTACCCGATGATGGCCGATGCCAATGGAAATGTCTCCGATGCCCCCGGCGTCAGTAAACTTGTGCCGATCAAGCGTCACCAATCGAACATGGCAGTGCATGACGCCACCAATCAGGTCATTCCCTTTGATGTGGTCTGGCAGTTCATGACGGGAAAATCCGATGAAGCAGCGGCCAACGGCATGGCCTATGCAGGTTTGACCGGATCCTATACCTGGAAGTGGGTTGAGGCGGAAATGGCCATTAACCACGGGGTCAGCCCGGCTGCAAGCGTGGCCGCCTGCTCTGTCTGCCATGGCGACGGTTCGATTAATCTGGCCACCAGTTCCAAGCTGGATAAACAGGGATACGCCTTGAAAGGGCCGAAGTCCCAGGTCTGCTCCCAGTGCCATGCGGAGAAAAACCTGCCGCGCACCTGGGACAGGATGCATAGCCATATCGCGAAAACCGCCGGCGGCAATGCAGGAATCGACTGCTACTTCTGCCATGACTTCAAGCGGCCGGAACGCGGCCTGTGTGATCCCTGCGATCCGTGCGCCAGCTCATATGTGGATACGACACCCTTTCCGCACGTGTGCCAGTAAGGCAACGGCAGGCGACTCTTCTGTCATGTGACAGAATCCGGCAGGCTGGCGATTTTCACCAGCCTGCCGGATATATTTTTCAACACGGAGCCCACGGAGATCACAGAGATCGTTTTTGTAACTATCAACGCGCCAAACCGTGGAAATCTCTGATCGCGGGCATGGCCCGCTCCTACAGGAGGCCATGCCCGCGATCCGGATGAGCCTTCAGACCAATATCGCCACAATTACCTTTTTTAACTATTCGTCAGCTCTGTGGGCTCTGTGCCCTCTGTGGTTCATTTTCTGATATTACAGCCGCTCCTGCCTGAGCCAGGCCACCAGCCGTTGCATTCCCTCCGCGGTTGAAACTTCGGCAGTGTAGCCGAGATCCCGCCTGGCCCCGGCCAGGGAAAACCAATGGGATTTTGCAAGCTGTTCCGCAAGAAATCGCGTCATGGGCGGCTCCTCGCGTTTTTTCAGCAGCAGGTAGAGCTTCTCGAAAAAAACACCGGCCACCAGCGCCTTGCGCAGGCTGACCCGTTTTGTCACCCTGGGGATATCCAGCTGCGTGAACAATTCATTGATCCAGTTCCACAAATTGACCGGCTCCCCCTGGGAGACGAAATAGGCCCTGCCGGCGGCGCTGCCCGTCTGTTCCAGATTTTCCGCGGCCAGCACATGGGCGCCGGCGACGTTATCGATGTAGGAGATATCAACCAGGTTGGTCCCGGCACCGACCATCTTCAGCTGCCGGCCGCGGCCCCGGGCGACCAGGCGCGGGATGAGGTTGGTGTCGCCCGGCCCCCACACCAGATGGGGCCGCAGGGCGCAGGTCAACAGCCTGGCGGAATTGGCCGCCAGCACCTTCTGTTCTGCCAGCGCCTTGGTGGCCGCATAGTGGCACAGAAAGGTGTCGGCATAGGGCGTGCTTTCATCAACCCCGGCGAGATCGCGGCGGCCGAAGACCACGCTGGGCGTGCTGGTGTAGATCACCCTGCTGATGTTGTTCCTGCCGCAGGCGGCCAGCACATTTTCCGTCCCCAGCACATTGACGGCATAGTATTCCTGGTGATCGCCCCAGATGCCCGCCTTGGCCGCCACATGGAAA
>JACQYM010000244.1 GCA_016208225.1 Deltaproteobacteria bacterium
GCATAATTCAACAACTCAGAAAGTTGAATTATTATTTAAGCAACGCTGTTTCAGGCAGGAGCAACAAGTTCATCCGCCCTTTTCATGAAATCCTCAGCATGCCGTCTGTGTTTGTATTTCTCGTGGATTGAGGCTACCGTCCGGTAGCAATCCGCCGCTTTCTCCCGTTTGCCTGCATCAAGATAAACCTGCGCCAGGATTTCCAGGGTATCGACGGCGCCCTGCGGGTTTCGCATGGCCTGATACTGGTCCAGAATGTCGAGATACATGTTGATTGCTTGCTCATGTTTCCCGCAATCGGCATGGAGTTTCGCCTTTTTTTTGTCGATGGAGAAAACACTGATGCTGTCGCCCTGATCCTGGCAGATGGAAATGACTCGATCATAGTGCTGCAATGCCTTATCAAATTCGCGGCGTTCCGCACAGATGTCACCCAGTTTGTCAGTGGCATTGGCAATGCCGTTGATGTCCTTTTCCTGTTCAAAGCCGATCAGGGCGTTATGGAACATGTTGGCCGCCTGGGCCGCTTCCTTGTTTTTCTGAAACTCAAGAGCCTTCTCGTAGTCAAGACGCGCCTGGCTTTTTTCCTGTTTCTGTTCCTGATTGTGCAGTCGTAAATCCTTCATTTTCATCTCCCAAATAAGCTCACGGACGGGGTTAAACCAATGTGTGAAAATAATATTGCCGTCTGGATGTCAGAGACGGCATAAGGTGCCGGAACGAAATAGTTAGAAAGAAAACAAGTTATTTCGTAACGGCCCCTAAGCCGTTGTTCAAAAATAACTGTTACATTTTAATATCGTAAACGGCATAAGGGGCCGTAACGAAATGTCTCAAAATGTAATGGTTATTTCGTAACGGCCCCTAAGCATCAGCAGGGTCTGCCAGCAGGGAAAGGGCTTCCCTGGCCAGGTCACCGACCGTGGTCCGGACGGGAAGGCCCTTTTCATAAATAGTCACTTCCTCCTTGTCATCAACCTGTTTTTCTATCTCTTTTTGCAGTTCCTGGGCCTTGATGCGGCCTAAAAGACGGATTGCATGTGCTCTGGTAACAGGTTCAGGGTTATTCACATAAGGGAAAACACTGTAGATAGGGGTGTTTCGCACAACTTCCGGGTTTTTTTCAGCAATGGTGCCCATGGCCCAGAGAACCTGCACTCTGCTTGAGGGGGTATCGCGGTACATGAGCAAATGGCGGGCAAAGCCGCCGAAGATGTCAGGCCTCGCGGCAATAATGGCACCGATTGTTTCCAGAAGTCCCCAGTGGGTGGAGGCTGAATCCGTGCATGATTCAAACATTCTGTGCAGCAGATCGCTGACCATGCCGGGTTGCCTGGTCGCCAGCCGGGCGCAGACCTGGCCGATCACATGGGCGCAGAACCAGCGTTTTTCTTCAGCCGGATCATAGAACAGCCGCTGCATGCAGCGGATGGTTTTGGCGTCGACAAAACCGAAATCAACCAGAGCATCAATGTCACCTGCCAAGACCAGCTGCTCTATCACCGCCTTATGCGCCTTTGAAAGTTCGGCAAAGTCCCGGGTCAGACGGACAAAGTAGAGCACACCCGATATCTTGCGGCCGTCAACGTTCTTTAATTCATAAATCTGGTGGGTCTGCTCGTCGTAATTCTCGATGAGGCTGGTGAGATAATCGTCATCCGCGGTGAGTTCCCAGGCAAAATCCCAGTTGTCGTTGCAGGCATAAACCAGGCATTCCACCATGGCTGAACCAACATTAAAGCCGGTGGGGTCGGAGGTGTAGACCGCGCCGCATTGGCAGGTGCCGACTTTGAACTCTTTCATTTTCCGTTGCACCGGTTCCCGGGGTTCTTCGACCTCCTGACCGCAGAACGGGCACCAGGGTCTGACTTTAATCAAAGTTTTGTTAGCCATGACTACGCTTCTTCATTAACCGCTTTGATGAAATTGGGATCCACCGGATATCCGAGTCTGGAGGCCTCGGCAATGGCGTTCTTGGCCGCCTGGAAATCCTTGGAGTAGTAATAGGCGACGGCAAGATTGTTGTGGGCCATGGGAAAGTTCGGCTCCAGTTCAACCGCTTTTTTGGCGGCTGTCAGTGCTTCAGCAAAGTTGCCTTCCATAATCTGCGCTGTGGCGAGATTCACCCAGGCAAAGGCCAGTTTCGGATCGTGGTGTGTTGCCTTGGTGTAAGCATCAATGGCCTCCTCCTGCTCCCCCCTCTGCTGCATGATGAGACCGATATTGGTATGGGCCTGGGCCGGGTTCGCGGCATAGCGAAGGGCCATTTTATTGGCCTGGAGGGCTTCGTCGAGTTTGCCGAGTTCGAAGTAGACACCGCCGAGATTGATGTAGGCTTCAGCCGAATGATCATCGATTTCCAGGCACCTTTTCAGTTCCCTGATGGCATCATTGTGCCGCCCGGCTTTGCGGTAAACAAGGGCGAGATGATGATGGGCCATAATGGAATCGGGATGTTCTGTGCATTTCTGCTCCATCTCCGCTATTACCTTGGAGAGGTCTTCATTCAATTGCTCTTCGGACATGGTGAAATCCTTATGGTCATTAATTTTTTGTACGGAACCGCGCGGCGGAACAACATCCGAAAGAGAGGGACAAACGCTGATCCGGTGCGATTGTGCGCCAGGAGGATGCGGCCTGTGTTGTCATTTTTGACGTTTGCTGAATTTAACCATGAATGTAAAGAATTTCAAGTGAATGAGGAAATAAGGTAAAACATTTGTGCCTATTTTATTGCGCCCTTGACTTTGTGTTTTTTCAGTGGCATGAAACGAGTACGAACAGCGTTTCAAATTAATGAATTTTGCCATGGGAAATCGGAGTCGTAAGTGAACCATAAAACAGGGCATCCCCGCGGACTGGTCGTTGCCGGTCTCGGAGGAGGATCGGGCAAAAGTGTGGTGGCGGTCGGCCTGGTGGCCCTGCTCGCCGGTCTGGGGCATAGGGTGGTCCCCTTTAAAAAGGGACCGGATTATATTGATGCCGGCTGGCTCAGCCTGGCCGCCGGACGTCCCTGCTTTAATCTCGATCCGTTTCTCATGGCGGAAGAGGCCATGCTCGCCTCCTTTGCCGAGCACGCGGCGGGCAATGATTTTGTGATTGTGGAAGGCAACCGCGGGCTCTATGACGGGGTTGACGCGAGCGGCACCTACAGCACGGCGGAATTGGCCATCCGTCTCGGCCTGCCCGTGCTGCTGGTGGTCGATTGCACCAAGACGACCCGCACGGTGGCGGCCCTGGTGCTCGGCTGCAAACTGCTTGACCCCAAGGTCAACATCTGCGGCGTGGTGCTGAATCATATCGGCAGCGCACGCCACGAGCGGATCGTCAGGGAATCAGTGGAAAAATATACGGCGATCCCGGTGGTGGGCGCCATCCGCCGCATGAAAAAGGACATCTTTCCCATGCGGCATCTGGGGGTAACACCTTTCCAGGAGTATGAAGGGGCGGAGGCGGCCCTGCAGCTGCTGGCCGAAACCATGGCGCAGAGCGTCCGGCCGGAGGATGTCGTGCCGTTGATGAGGGAGCCGGTTACAGTCCCTGCGGAAATGCAGGGTCGGGCGCCCGACAGGGGGAGAAGGGTGCGGATCGGCGTCATCCGCGATGCCGCCTTTCAGTTCTATTATCCGGAAAACCTGCAGGCCCTGGAGCGGGAGGGCGCGGAGCTGGTGGAAATCAATTCCATGGCGGCGGCGGAGCTGCCGGATCTTGATGCCCTGTACATCGGCGGCGGCTTTCCGGAAACAAGCGCCCGGCTGCTCGCCGCCAATGTCTCCTTCCGGCAGTCGATCAAGGAACGGGCGGCAGGCGGCCTGCCCATTTACGCGGAGTGCGGCGGCCTCATCTACCTGGGGGAAAAAATTACCCTGGAGGGGGAGGATTATCCGCTGGTCGGTCTTTTCCCCGTGCATTTCACCCTGGAGAAAAAGCCCCAGGCCCACGGCTATTCGATTCTGGAGGCCCGGCCGGGCAATCCCTTCTATGCGCCCGGAGTGCAGATCAAAGGCCATGAGTTCCGCTACAGCCGGGTGGCCGCCTGGCCGGGAGAGGCGGAGGCGCTCGGCTTTGCCATGCAGCGGGGTGTCGGCTTCATGGACGGCCGGGACGGACTGATCTTTAAAAATGTGCTGGCCCTTTATTCCCACGTGCACGCCGTCGGCACGCCGCAGTGGGCCACGGCCCTGGTGGGCAAGGCCCGTGAGTTTGCCGGGCAGCGGGAAGGGACGGCAGCTGTGTTGAAAAGTGATTGATGATGAAACAGAAGCTTTTATGGCTCTATGAGAGACGCGTCTATCTCTGGGAAATCTGCCTGCTGACGGTCATTATTTTCGGCGTCGCGGTCCATTTTTTCCAGGATTGGCTGAATGCCCCGGGCCATGAGAATGTGATTCTCCTCCTCCTCGCCCTGTGGATCTTTTCCGTGCTGACCTTTTATGTCAATGCCGTGGCGGTCACGGCGTACAGCCCAAAGGTGGCGCGATACGGCGCCCTCGGCAAAGGGATCCTCATTGTCTTTTTTTCGCTGGTGACCCTGTTCTGCTGCGGCCTCGGCATCTCCATCATGTTTGCCATAGCGTAAAATGCCTGAAGTGCCTAAAGTTGCGGTACCTTCTGATCAGATAATACCTTTAATTTTAGGCACTTTAAGTACTTTAGCGCACTTCAGGCACTTCTTCTTCTTCTTCTTTTAATCCAGGGTGCGGCGGTACCGTTTCAGGCCGATGGACAGCGCCACCAGCAGGAACAGGGCAATGGGCCACAGGTTGGGCAGGATATGGGCAAAGTCGTTGCCCTTGAGCAGAATGCCCCGGACGATGCGCAGATAATGGGTGAGGGGCAGGATCTCGCCGATGCACTGGGCCCATACCGGCATGCCGCGGAAGGGGAACATGAAGCCGGACAGCAGGATGGAGGGCAGGAAGAAAAAAAAGGCCATCTGCACCGCCTGCAGCTGATTGCGGGCGATGGTGGAAAAGGTCAGGCCGACACCGAGATTGGCCGCGATGAACAGCAGGGAGACGGCCAGCAGCAGCGGGATGTTGCCGATCATCGGCACCCGGAACAGGAAACGGCCGGCCAGCAGGATGACGCTCACCTGGACATAGCCGACAATGATATAGGGCATGATTTTGCCGATCATCACCTCCATGGGTTTGACCGGCGTGGAGAGCAGGTTCTCCATGGTGCCCCGTTCCCGCTCCCTGGTCATGGCCAGCGCCGTGATGATGACGAGCGTCATGGTGAGCACCACGCCCATCAGGCCGGGGACGATGTTGTACTGGGTGATGGCCTCGGGATTGAAACGGGGGTGCACGATCACCTCAAGGGGGGCCTTGCCGCGGCGCAGATGGTGCAGCGGTCCTTCCAGGTCGCGGGCCAGGGCCGCTTCGGCGAGCTGCCGGAAGGCCCCCACGGCGTTGCTGGTGGCGGCCGGGTCGGTGGCATCGGCGGTGAGCAGCAGGGCCGGGCTTTCGCCGCGCAGCAGACGCCGGGAGAACTGCTCCGGGATGCTGAGCACAAACTGCACCCGGCCCTCTTCGACCAGCAGATCCGCTTCCGCCTCGCTGGCCACGGTCCGTACCACCCGGAAATAGGCGCTGTTCTGCATGGCGGCGATAATGGCGCGGGAATAGGTGCTGTGTTCGGCGGCCACGATGACGGTGGGCAATTGTTTCGGGTCCGCATTGATGGCAAAACCGAAGATGATCATCTGCAGAATGGGGATGCCGATCATCATGGCAAAGGTGATGCGGTCCCGCCGCATCTGCACGAATTCCTTGCCGACCATGGCCCGGAAGCGGCGGAATGAAAAGAAAGCGCCGGCACCCATGTCAGATCACTTTGTGCTGCTGCATCAGGCTGATGAAAACCTCCTCCAGATTGGCCTCGGTCTTCTGGCTGCTGTACTCGCCGTGCAGAAAAGGCTGCAGACTCAATTCCAATCGGGCCGCATCATGGCCGCTGATATGCAGGACGTTGCCGAACGGCACCACCTGCTCCACCCCGGCCAGGGCCTTGAGCCGCGGCGCCAGCGCATGCACGTTTTTTCCCGACAGGGACCAGGTGGTCAGCCCGGAGGCGCGGATCACCTCGTCGGCGGTGCCCGAGGTCAGCAGATTGCCGTAGGCGAGATAGGCGAGACGGTGGCAGCGTTCCGCCTCGTCCATGTAATGGGTGCTGATGAGCGAGGTGACGCCCTGGGCCGCCAGGGTGTAAATATCGTCCCAGAAATCCCGTCGCGCCTTGGGATCGACCCCGGCGGTGGGCTCGTCCAGCAGCAGCAGCCGGGGCCGGTGCAGCAGGCAGGCGGACAGGGCGAGACGCTGTTTCCAGCCGCCGGACAGGGTGCCGGCCAGCTGCCCGGTAAAAGGGGTCAGCTGCATGCGCTCCAGCATCGCGTCAACCGCGGCGTCAAGGTCGGGGACGCCGTAGATGCGGCCCATGAAGATGAGATTTTCCCGCACGCTGAGGTCCTCATACAGACTGAACCTTTGCGCCATGTAGCCGATATTGGCCTTGATCCTGTCCGACTCGGCCAGCACATCGTATCCCAGACAGGAGCCGCTGCCCGCATCCGGCCGCAGCAGCCCGCACAGCATGCGGATGAAGGTGGTCTTGCCGCTGCCGTTGGGCCCGAGAAAACCGTAGATCTCCCCCGGCTCCACCTGGAGCGACAGATTGTTGACCACGGTCTTGCCGGCAAACGACTTGGTCAGGTGCCGTACATCGATGACATACGGCGCTTCACTCATGGGGCGGCTCCAGCCGGACATCCACCGGCTGGCCGGGATGCAGCCCGGCCGCCTGCTTCTCCTCCACCTTCGCCTCGATCATGAACACCAGCTTGCTGCGCGTCTCCCGGCTGTAGATGACCGGCGGCGTGTATTCGGCCTGGGGGGAGATGTAGGAAACAATCAGCGGATATTTTTCCGCGGCGCCGTCAAACGACATGAAACCCTGCTGGCCGAGGCGCAAGGCGGCCACCGTCTGTTCCGGGACGAAAAAACGGACCTTGATAGTGCCGGGGGGCAGAAGGCTCACCACCGGATAGCCGGCCGGAATCCATTCCCCTTCGTTATACAGGGTGCCGCCGCCTCCACATCGGCGCGGGCCGCTTCGATTTCATCGCTCCGGCCGCCGAGCCGGGCCGTTTTGAGTTCCGCGGTCAACTGGGCCACTGCCGCGCCGCTGCTTTCCAGCTCCGTGCGGGCCCGGTCAAGCTGCTCCCTGGCAATGGTATGATCGGCATACAGTTTTTCCCGGCGGTCATACTCCAGACGCGCCAGGTTATGGGCGGCATGCGCCTGATTGAGGCGGGCCTCGATGGCGGCAAGTTCGCTGGGCCGCTGGCCCTTGGAGAGATCGGCCAGCTTGTTTTCCGCCCGGCGCCATCCCTGCTCCGCCTCGGCCAGGGCCTCCGCCTCAAAGGCATGTTCCAGGGTGAAGAGCGGCTCTCCCCCGCTGACCTGCATGCCCCGCCGGACCGCTAAAGTCTGGAGCTGGCCGCCCAGGGGGGAGGCGACATGCACATATTCGCCTTCCACGTATCCCTGAAAGGAGTGCGGCGGCGGCTCCGAGCAGCCGCCGAGCAGCAGGCAGAGGAAGATGACGGGCAGCCGCGCCCTGGGCGATGGGCGCCGGAAAAGGCCGGCAAAGAGGGCGCGGCTCTCGGGCCAGAGAGGGAAAACAGCGGTGCGTAACAAATGTTTCATGGGATTATTGCAGCGGATTTTCCGGATTTTTCTCCCGCAGGGTCTTTAATAATTCATCAAATGTCTTGTTGCTTAAGAAGCTGCTGAACTGGCTCCGGTAATTGGCCACCAGGCTCACCCCCTCGATCACGACATCATAGATCTTCCAGTCTGCGCTCTGCTGCTTGAGCCGGTATTCGATATCAAACTCCGGGTATTTCCTGCTGCTGATCTGGGTATAGACTGCGGCAACGTTGCCCTTGATGATTTCCTTGTTGTACAGCACCTTTTCGTCGGAATAATTTTCGAGCCGCAGGATGTAAAAGTTGTAAAGCCGTCAGTAGAAGAGCTGGGTGAATTCCTTGCGCTGTTCCTCCGAGATCTCTTTCCAGTATTTGCCGAGGGCCCGCTGGGACATTTCCACCGAATCGAAATGGGTGTCGATGATCTCCCTGATTTTTTGCCGCCGTTTGGTCATGTTGTCAGGGGGGCCGGTGACGGGATAGCTCTGCAAGGTGGAAAAGACCTCGCCGACCACACCTTTCATGGTTTCCATGGGCACACCGGCCTTGCTGTCGGACACCCCGGCAAATAAGAGTGCAAGGGCAACCAGGGCCGCCATGCAGCAGAACTTGCCGATTATTGTTTTCATATCTCCTCCATCCCGTAATTGGTAACGTGCCTGAAGTCCATGGGTTTCTGCAAAGAAAAAGGTTTGTCTGCTAAGACAATACCAAAACTTCAGCCACTTTTTCGAATTTTCTAAAAAAAAGCTTTGCCTTGCGGCGAACATACCATAACTTTAGGCACTTTAATTAATGACCGGCCTGGTGCCCAGCACCTTCTCCTCAATCATTTTCCGGGTCGCTTCATCAGGGGCCGGTTCCGCCCAGTGGATGAACTCCTCCCGCACCCGGGCGAAAGCGCCATTGTCCGCCTTGCATTTGTCGCAGATCGATTCTGCCTGGTCCCGGTACATGATGACCTTGCTGGCGGGGTCACCGTTTTTGTCAACCGCCGCCATCTTGCGGCAGCCGCAGTCAAGCCTGATGACTGCCACGCCGATGCCTTCCGGGCTGCCCTCCAGGATGCCGGCGATCATCGCCTCTTCGGATTTCTGGGCGGTCAGCTTGGGTGATACTTTCTGCTGCCTGTCTTTCGGTGTTTTTTTCATGACTGCTCCGTTGCATGTTGTAAAGAAATTGTCAGGTCGAATTCTATGATTTCAGTGCTATTTAAAATATTGAAACGGTAAGGTCAACCGCTATAAAAATTGTGTTGACAAACAGGGGGCTTTGATTTAATGGAATTAACAATTTGTAAAAATTCTTGTTTTGAAAGCAAAAATTTACGTTGGCTATTGCTGGGTTTGAAGTTGTTTCACCCAAAAGAATTTCTTCACGAAATAGGAGGTAATATTATGTGGGAAGTAATTGTTGATAAAGACAAATGTGTTGGTGATGAGGAATGCGTGAACGCTTGTCCTGCTCAGGTTTATGAACTGGTTGACGGCAAGGCCGAGCCGGTGAACGCAGACGAATGTCTGGGTTGCGAGACCTGCGTTGAGGTATGTCCGGAAGGCGCCATCACTGTAACCGAGGTATGATGTAATTTTTGCAGCATTTCCTGCCGGTTGAATAGGCCTGTCTTCTTTTCCAAGAAGGTGGGCCTATCTTTTTTTGTGCCTCTGCCCGATAAACGGGTTATAATTCCAGATCCATAGACGTGCTCGCTCAATACAAACCCTCCGCATCCCGCAAGACCCTTTTGCTCGCCGCCGCCCTTTTCTGGACGCTGGTCGGGGCCATGCTGCTCGCGCGCGGCGGCAGATTTCTGCTGGAAGAGGGCCATTACGCACTGCTGGCCCTGGCCCTGGCCGTGGGAACGGCAAAGGGCTGGCTGATTTTTGCCAGGAGCGCCAGGAAAAATATCAGCCGGATTCTGCGGCGCCGTGATAATTCCTGTCTTGGCGCCGTATTTTCCTTCCGGGGATGGGGGGTGATCCTGGCCATGATCCTGCTGGGCCGGTTTCTGCGTGTTTCCGCCATTGCGCATCATATCTACGGGTTTGTCATCACCGCCGTGGGCTGGGGGCTGCTGGTGGCCAGCCGCATCATCTGGGAAGCATGGAGGCGGCAGAAATCATGAATTCGCATTGGATCGAGATTGACCTGGCGGCCCTGCGCCATAACTGCCGCGCTCTGCAGCAGTTGCTGGGGGCAGGCACCCGGATGCTGGCCGTGGTGAAATCGGATGCCTATGGCCACGGCATGGTGCCGGTGGCCCGCGTCCTCCATGAGCAGGGGGTGCGCGCCTTCGGCGTGGCGGAGGTGCATGAGGGGGTGATGCTGCGGCAGGCGGGAATCAGCGGCGGGATCGTCGTTTTTCTCGGCGCCGGCAAGGAGGCGCTGCCTGATGTGGCGCACCATGGTCTGCAGCCGGTGGTCTTTGACCGGGGGCAGCTGGAGGCCATTTCCGCTTTTGCCTGTTCGGTCAACACCCGCATTGGCGTCCACCTCAAGGTTGATACGGGCATGGGTCGGCTCGGCATCCTGCCGGCGGATGTCGCCGGTTTCGTTTCCCTGCTGCGGGAGAAAAAGGGGATTTATCTGGCCGGAGTGATGAGCCATTCCCCGCTGGCGGATGTGGCTGACACCACGACCTGCGAAGAGCAGAACAGGCTTTTTGGCGGAACTTTACAGCGGGCGGGCCTGGAGGGCAGCGGCCTGGCTGCGGCCCATATTGCCAACTCCGCCGTCATGCTGCGCTATCCGGCCATGCACTGGGACATGGTGCGGCCCGGCATCTCGCTGTACGGCTGTCTGGCCGGCAACGATGCGTGGGCCGCGCAGACGCGGCTGAAGCCGGTGATGTCCTTTAAAAGCAGGATTATCCAGGTCAAGGAGGTGCCGGCCGGCACCGGCGTCAGCTATGGCCATACCTTTGTCACCAGCCGGCCGAGCAGGCTGGCCGTGCTGCCGATCGGCTATAATGACGGCTACCTGCGCGTCCTGTCCAACCGGGCGGAGGTGCTGGTCCGCGGGCAGCGGGCGGCCCAGCGCGGCAGGGTGTGCATGAACGTCACGATGATCGATGTGACGGATATCGACGGGGCCTGCCCGGGCGACGAAGTGACCCTCATGGGCATCCAGCATGGCAGGCAGATCAGCGCCGAAGAGGTGGCCGGCTGGATGAACACCATCAACTATGAGGTTCTCTGTCTGTTCGGCAACAGCAATCCCCGGCTCTATCAGGCTGAAAAGGAGTAACTGCCCAGGAGAGACGGGCTGCAGGTGTTGAGGTGGATGGCAGGAATAATCACGCACGGCAGTCTAACAGACTACAGACTAAACAACCTAAGCCGTTGTAAAAAATGACATGGCCAGAGAAATGCGCGGAACGGCACTCTTTTCAGTACCCACTTGAGGGGTATAAGAAGCCGTAACGAAATTGAAAAATGGCCATGTTATTTCGTAACGGCCCCTAAACAGCCATATGATAAAATCACGTATAAAACAAATTCTTGATGAGTGCTTCCAGGCAGGGGTCAGCCGGGAACTGTGGTCTGATGCGGCCCGCGGCGGTTATGCGGTTGAAGACCCGAAATTTGAAGGGCAGGGCGACTTTGCCACCAATGCGGCCATGGTCATCGCCGGCTGTGAAAAAAAGGCGACCGGGAAAAAAATCAATCCGCGCCAAATCGCCGAACAGCTTGTTGATTTACTGGCCAGGGATACTTATCTGTTTGCCAAAGTGGAGGCCGCCGGGCCGGGCTTTGTCAATTTCTTTGTCAATGAAGCGGTCTGGCAGTCCGTCATCCCGGCGGTGGTCGGCGCCCATGACACCTACGGCAGGGCCGCCGGCAAAAACGGCAAGCGGGTGCTGGTGGAATTCGTCAGCGCCAACCCCACCGGCCCGCTCAGCGTCGGGCATGGACGGCAGGCGGCCCTGGGCGACGCCATTGCCCGGCTGCTTGAGGCCAGCGGCTACGAGGTTGACCGGGAATATTATTATAATGACGCCGGCCGCCAGATGCGGGTGCTGGGCGAGTCAACCAGGGCGCGTTACCTGGAGCTCCTCGGTCTGCCCCATGAGTTTCCCGAGGACGGCTACCAGGGCGAGTATATCCTTGACATTGCCAGAGAACTTGTGGGCAAATATGGTGATTCGCTGCAGGGAGTGGCTGACGTCAAACCTTTCAAGGAGGCGGCGGAATGGGCGATTTTTGCCGATATCAACCAGACGCTGCAGCGGTTCGGCGTTGCCTTTGACAGCTACTATAACGAGCACAGCCTGTATGAAAACGGGCTGATCGACGATGTGGTCGCCGCCCTGCGGGACCGGGGCCTGATTTACGAGCAGGACGGGGCGGTCTGGTTCAAGACCACCGAGTTCGGCCATGACAAGGACCGGGTCATCATCAAAAGCAGCGGCGAGCCGACCTACCGGCTGCCCGACATCGCCTATCATCGGGAAAAATTCCGCCGGGGTTATGACTGGCTGGTGGATATCTTCGGTTCCGATCATATCGCCACCGTGCCGGATGTGCTGGCCGGGGTGCGCGCCCTGGGCTATGACGACTCCAGGGTGACCGTGGTTCTGCACCAGTTTGTCACCCTGCTGCGGGACGGACAGCAGGTGAAAATGTCCACCCGCAAGGCGAACTTTGTGACGGTGGATGAACTCCGTGATGAGGTGGGGGTTGATGCGGCCCGTTTCTTTTTCCTGATGCGCAAGGCGGACAGCCAGCTTGAGTTTGACCTGGAGCTGGCCAAGAAACAGAGCCAGGAAAATCCGGTTTACTATGTCCAGTACGGCCATGCGCGGCTGGTCAGCATCAACCGGCAGGCAAGGGAGAAGGGGGCGGACCGGGGCGAACTGACCGCGGCCCGGCTCGATCTGCTGACCATGCCGGAAGAGCTGAAGATCCTGAAAACGGTCGCCGCCTTCCCGGCCCTGGTGCTTGAGGCGGCGGACGAACTGGCGCCGCATAAAATTGTCTATTATTTACAGGATCTTGCCGGACTTTTCCATAGTTACTACAATAAGTACAAGGTGCTTTCCGACGATGCGGAACTGGCCCGGGCCCGGCTCTGGTTCTGCGAAGCGGTACGCATCGTTTTCCGCAACGGCCTGACCCTGCTGGGTATGAGCGCTCCTGAGCAGATGTAGGCAATGGCGACGAGAAGACAACAAAAAAAAAGATGGCTGACCTTCCGGGTCGAGCTGGGAGTGGGCGGCATGATCGGCCTGGGCATCGTCTGTTTCTGCATCTTCCTGTGGATGTTTCTGCTCGGCGTCTGGAGCGGGCAGACCGTGCTGCTGCCGTCAGCGCCGGGCAAAGGCCCGGACATGCTGACCCGCATGGCGTCGGACCTCTGGCAGCAGGGCAAGGTGAGTCTGCCGGAAGGCCCCGGAGCGCAGGCCGAGGGGCCTGAGGAAGAGACGGGTCCCGGCCGGGAGATGCCGACGGCCAGCGCGGTGACAGCGGAGGAGCAGCCCGAGCCGTCGTTCTTTACCTTGCAGGTCGGCTCATTCCGCGATAAGAAAAAGGCCGAGCGGGATGTGCTGGGCTGGCAGGCCAAGGGGCAGGACGCCTTTTATCTGCCGCCCGAGGAGGGAACTGATGCCTTCCGGGTCTTTATCGGCAGGTTCGAGAAACTGGCCGAGGCGAATGGCGTTGCCGCCAGGCTGGAGAGCGATGAGGATGTCAGGGCATATGTGACCCTGCTTCCCGCCGCGAAACTCGCCGCCACCGGCCGCAATGGCCGCGAGCAGGGGGCGCAGGCCGACTGAACCGTTGGATTGCGGATTGCGGATTTCGGATTGCGGAATATGGTATGTAGATTCCCATCGACTTTCAGAGCGTAGGTCGGGTTAGCGGGTGTATCGCGTAACCCGACAAAAGAGGCCTTCCGGCTAATAACCAGAAATCGGTGCCTCGCAAATTCATGTCTGAACCGTTGGATTTCGGATTTCGGATTGCGGAATATGGTGCCTTCCGGCCGGTAGGAGCGGGCCATGCCCGCGATAAGAGTGGCTCCGAAATGACAAAGGTCGCGGGCATGGCCCGCTCCTACGCTGACGAGTTTGTGGCGAGGCATAAACTGGCGATATGGCATGCCGCAAAGTTATTTTTTGTAAAAAGAAAAAATTAATAGAGCCGGAGCCCCAGCAGGAGGGGTTCGCAAACCGCCCTGAAATAAAAATGCTTTCTCTGTGATCTCTGTGTGC
>JACQYM010000251.1 GCA_016208225.1 Deltaproteobacteria bacterium
CTATTATCCCCTGTTTATTACCCCGGAAGTGGTGGCCGAGGGGCGGGAAAAACTGGCGGCCAACCGGGAGCTGCTTGACCGGATTGAAAAGGAAATCGGCGTGGAGCGGGAAATCGTGGTGGCCATCTGGGGGGTGGAAACCCGGTACGGCCAGCACAAGGGCGCCTTTAATCTTTTCCAGACCCTGAATACCATGTTTGACGCCTACCCGCGGCGGAGCAACTTTTATCGGGAACAGCTCGTGCACTTCCTGCTGCTCTGTCGGGAAAATCATGTGGAACCGCTTACCGTAACCGGTTCCTACGGCGGCGCTTTCGGCCAGACCCAGTTTATCCCCTCCAGTTTCCGCGACTATGCCCTTGATTTCGACCAAGACGGCAGCCGCGATGTGTGGAATTCGACGCCGGACGTGCTGGCCAGCATCGCCAATTATCTGCATCGCTACGGCTGGGTTTTCAACGCTCCCATTTATCATGAAATCGGCCTGAAGCTGAAAAGCGAGGCCCTGGAAAATGCCTTTAAAACCGGGAGAACCGGGCTGCTGCCGGTGGCGGAAGTGGCGCAGACCCAGGGCATTGACCTGCCGCCCGCCCCGGACAACAAAGAGGTGACCATCGTCGGCCTGGAGCTGCTCGATGGCGGCATGCGCTATGTGGCCGGCTACCCTAATTTCCAGGCCATCACCGCCTGGAACAACTCGAACCGCTATGCCATGGCCGTCACCGAACTGGCCGCAAAGCTGGCCGGCAGGTGAGGAACGCGGTACCGGTAAGGGGTTGTAGGAGCGGGCCATGCCCGCGACCTTTGGCATTGCGGAAAATCGTTATCGCGGGCATGGCCCGCTCCTACGGCCGCGGGACTTTCATTGTTCGTTGTGCCGCTTGCGACATGGCGGTTAGTCGAAATGTGCCTGAAGTTAAAGGTATTATCTGATCAGAAAGTACCGAAACTTTAGGCACTCATTCTGTCTCAGGGTTTTCTGTGTCCCTACGGTTTGATGAAGGAACCAGGCCGGAGATTGCCTTTTTTTTCGATTTTTTCCGTCAGCAGCGCGTCCGCGCTGTTTTCCATTGTCATATTAATTTTTTTTTTCGTGCAACCGAAGTGAGGGGTTGATATGCCGTTTGCCGCCATTGTCAACAATCTGGCCCTGCTGCTCGCCTTGAGTATCTCCTACGGTTTTATCGTGGCCCGCTGGCAACAGGAAACGGTGGCGGCGCGAGTCGCCGCCGGCATTCTGTTCGGCCTGGTTGCCGTGGCCGGCATGCTGAATCCCCTGGAACTGCGGCCCGGACTGATTTTTGACGGCCGCTCGGTGGTGCTCAGTGTCGGCGGGTTGTTTTTCGGGCCGCTCACCGCCGGCATCGCGGCGGCAATCGCCCTCTGTTACCGGCTCTGGCTCCTGGGGGTCGGCGTCTGGAGCGGGGTTGCATCGATCCTCCTTTCCAGCCTTCTGGGCGCAGCTTTTCATTACCAATACCGGGCGCGGCAAAAATCTCCGTCCGCCGCGGAACTGCTGTTGTTCGGCCTCTGTGTGCACGCCGCCCTTCTTCTTCTCTTTTTGCTGATCCTGCCGGCTCCGTTGAACATGGAAGCCGCAAAAAATACGGCGCTGCCCTTTCTGACCGTCCTGCCCTTTTCCTCCCTGCTGCTCTTCAGGCTCATCGAACACCAGAACCAGCGCATCACGGCGGAACGGCAACTGCA
This sequence comes from Deltaproteobacteria bacterium, assembly GCA_016208225.1. Taxonomy (GTDB): domain Bacteria; phylum Desulfobacterota; class Desulfobulbia; order Desulfobulbales; family SURF-16; genus SURF-16. The sequence goes on from JACQYM010000251.1 coordinate 1,708, forward strand.
AAAGGCCCATGCCGAACTGGAGATGCGGGTGTGGGAACGGACCGAGGAACTGCGCCGGCGCGTGTCCCAGGTGGAAGAGTTGAACAGATCGGTCAGCAGCATGGCGGACGATCTGCTGCGGAAAAACAACGATCTTAATGAGCTGTCGCGCCAGCTGGAGGGGGCCAATCATGAATTGCGGGATTTTGCCCATGTGGTGTCCCACGATCTCAAAGCGCCGCTGCGGGCGGTGAGCCAGCTCTCCTGCTGGATTGCCGAGGATTACCGGGACAGGCTGGATGAGGAGGGCCGGCAGAAAATCGATCTGCTGATCAGCCCGGCATTCTGGCCTATTCCCGCATCGGTCGTATCCGGGGCAGACAGGAAACAATCGACGTCTCTGCCCTGCTGACAAACATTGTACAAAGTCTTGCCGTATCTGCTACAATAACCATCAGCGTGAGCAGGGACCTGCCTGTCATCCGGGCCGACCGGACCCATATCGAGCAGATTTTCCAGAACCTGCTGAGCAATGCCGTCAAGTTCATGGATAAGGAAGAGGGCAGAATTGAGGTGGGCGGTATGGATGCGGGCGACTGCTGGCGCTTCTGGGTTGCGGACAACGGGCCGGGCATCAGCCCCGGCAGCCATGAGAAAATTTTTCGGATATTCCAGACCATGGCCCCGGCCGACTCGCAGGAAAGCACCGGCATCGGGCTGACCATCGTCAAAAAGATCGTCGAAGCCGCCGGCGGCAGCATCTGGGTCGAGTCGGAAGAGGGCAAGGGCAGTACCTTCTTTTTTACCCTGGCCAAGGATGACGGGCTCGTAATAACTGAAAATTAACCACGGAGAGCACAGAGCCTACAGATATAACTGGTTGTAATAAAAACATTTTCTCTGGGATCTCCGTGGGCTCCGTGGTGAAAATAGACTTTTTACGAATTCAGCAACAATTGAACCTGTGATCTTCGAATGTACTTTTACGAGTGAACATCGGAGCGGGAAGAATCATGACGGAGAGACTGCGAGTTCTGCTTGTCGAAGACGATAAAGTCGACCAGATGGCCTTTGCACGGTTTGTGCAAAAGCAGAATCTGGCCTATGACTATGAAATTGCGGGATCTTTTGCCGAGGCCGCAAGCGT
>JACQYM010000252.1 GCA_016208225.1 Deltaproteobacteria bacterium
CAGTTTTTACGAGTCCGTCAGAAGAGGAAGGCCGGAACCAGAACAGGGCAGCCGGCGCCGGGAGATCAACGCAAAAAGGCAGAGCCGGCCGGCTCTGCCTTGAAAGAAAAACAGCACATCTTGGAGGATTGGACTTGTTTCCTTTCTCCTCCAGTTTACTCAAAAATATTATTTATTTCAAGTCACAGATGACCCCGGTTTTTCTCTTGCCGCGGCCGAGCTCCCTTATGCTTCGGCAAGGGCACCTGTGCCGACGGTCAGCAGTTTTTCAATTTCTGCGGCCGGCATCGGTTTAAAGAAGTAAAAGCCCTGGATGCTGTCGCAGCCTTTGTCCCGCAGGAATTCATATTGGTCCCTGGCCTCCACGCCTTCCGCCACCACGGAAAGATTCAGGCACTTGGCCAGGGCGATGATGGCCGAACAGATCTCGGCATCTTTCGGGTCGGTGGTGATATTCATTACAAAGCTGCGGTCGATTTTCAGCACATCGATGGGGAAACGCTTGAGATAGTTGAGCGAGGAGTAGCCGGTGCCGAAATCATCCAGGCAGATCTGCACCCCCGTCTCCTTGATGGCCAGCAGCATGCTGATCGCCGCCTCTTCGGCCTCCAGCAGAATGCTTTCCGTCAGCTCCACCTTGAGATAATGTCGGGGCACACCGGTGGCATGCAGCACCGAGGTGATGATCGTGTAAATTTCCTTGCTCTGGAACTGCAGGCCGGAGAGATTGACGGAAATCGGCACGACGGGAACTCCCTGCTCCTGCCACTCTTTAATCTGATTGACGGCTGATTTCATCACCCAGGAGCCCATCGGCACGATAAGTCCGGATTCTTCGGCCACCGGGATAAAATATTTGGGCGGAATCATCCCTTTTTCGGGGTGCTGCCAGCGGATAAGGGCCTCCAGGCCGACAATCTCCCTGGTTACGGCATCGACCTGCGGCTGATAGTGGAGCACGAACTGATTGTGTTCCAAGGCCGTGCGCAGCTCCGCTTCCAGGGTCAGGTGTTCCAGGGCCGTGGAATTCATCGTCTCGGAGTAATACTGAAAATTGTTTTTCCCCCTGTTTTTGGCATGGTACATGGCAATATCGGCATTTTTAGCCAGATCTTCCGCATTCTGTGAATCATGCGGGAAAATGGTGATGCCGATGCTGACGGTAACGAAGACCTGATAGGTATCCAGCATGAAAGGCTCGGACAGAACCTTCAGCTGCCGGCGGGCGACAATGGCCGCATCGTTCTGGCTGGTGATGTGGTTTAAGAGAACGGTGAATTCATCGCCGCCGAGCCGGGCGATCATATCCGGACCGACGTTCGGGAAGGAGGCGGTCAGCAGATCCGATTTCCGCATGATTGCCACCAGCCGTTCCGCCACCTGGCGTAACAGGTTGTCCCCGAGATTGTGGCCAAGGGAGTCATTGATGCGCTTGAAATTATCAAGATCAATGAACATCAGTGCGCACAGTTTATTATGCCGCCTGGCGCCCTCCAGGGTTCGCTGGAGATAGTCCTGAAACATGACCCGGTTGGGCAGGCCGGTGAGAAAATCATGATAGGCCAGGCGGTGGATCTGTTCCTGGGACTGCTGCAGGTTCCTGCTCATCTCCGTGAAGGAGCGGGCCAGGTCGCCTATCTCGTCCCGCGCGCTGTCGTCAATAGTGATGGCCAGGTTGCCGCGGCCCAGCTCTGTGGCCGAATTTCTGAGGCGGATGACCGGGGCGACAATCATCTTTCTGCCAAGGTAGTAAAGAAGAGCCGAAATGATGATCATGGCGCAGATGGTGGTGATGCCGATGGCCAGGCCCAGTCTGTTGCTGGAGGCATAGAGATTCTTTTTCGGAATTGTGGCCACCAGCAGGAGGGAATCCTTGACCTGCCGGCCGTGCACCAGGAAGGTCCCCTGTTTGTCAGTGATTTCAAGGGGGGCGTCGCGCTGGACATGTTCGGTCAGCTGGTGCAGGAGAGGGTGCGCCAGGGGGGCAAGGGAAGAATGCGCGCCAGCGGGGAACAGCATGTTGCCGTGCCGGTCAAACAGCTGGTATGTCGTGCCATATTCATCCCCGGCCTCGGCAAGCCTCTTTTCAATAAAATTGAGATCGATCGTTACCACCAGATAGCCGCGTAATTTTTTGGGCGAGCTGACCGGATGGAGGTTGGGGTCGCGCAGCAGCATTCTCTTGCTGACCAGCAGGGCGAAGCGGTCATTATCCGGGTTCTTGAATATCCGGGTAAAAATGTCACTTGTCGCTCCGTGCATGGCCAGAAAGATTTCAGAGCCTCCCTCTTCCTCGGTGGTATTGGGCTGATCCGCGACAACCACCCGGGTATCCTCATAGCCGTCGGGCTGGAGAATGCGCATTTCGTAATAGTTGGGATTTGCCTTCTGGTAACTGCTGAACAGGCGGATGATGGTCGGCTGGAGCAGGGTATAGCGCACCTCTTCATCGGCGGTCAGCAGGTAGTTTTCCAGCAGATTGGAGCCGGAAAACAGCTCGATATCCTTGGTTGCGGTGTCATACAGGACCTGTATCCGGCCGGCCGTATCGTCCAGAAAGGAGCGGCTGTTGCCGACCGCCTTTTCAACGGTGGTCTCCCGCAGCATGGAGAAGGAGACCGCGCCGATGGCAAGGATGAAGATGACGACAACGGGTGTTGTCATAAAGATAATTTTTGACTGAAGTTTCAAAAGCTACCCTACTGGATGATCAGATTGAAAATGTCGTTGTATTTTTTTGCTACCCGGGGCGGAAGATCGGCATAGGTCTCGGATTTTTTCAGAATCTGCGCGTCAGGATAGATATTGTGATCTGTCATGAACTCCGGGGGCAGTAGCTTTTCCGCCGCGGTGTTGGTGGAAGCATAAGAGGCGAACCGGGCCAGCCGTGCCATGACCGCCGGCTCGTGAATAAAATCAAGAAACTTGTACGCCAGATCTTTGTTCGTGGAAGAACTCGGGATCACAAAAAAATCACACCAGAGGGAGCACCCTTCCCGGGGCTGGACAAAGGCGATGGTTGGATCATGCTCCTGCAGCACCAGGGCGTCGCCGTTATAAATCATGGCCATGTGGGCATCCCCGGTCACCAGCGATGAATTTTTGCCAAGCGTGATATAGGAATAGGTTTTGACATACGGCTTCTGGGCCAGCAGCAGCTGTTTTGCCTCGTCAAGCTCCCGGGTTGCCGTGGAATTGACTGAATATCCCAGGGCCTTGAGGGCCATGCCGATCATTTCTCGGGGATCTTTTATCATGAGAATTTTCCCTTTCAAAGACTCCTCGGGCCGGAAAAGATCAAGCCAGCTCGTCACCGGCTTGCTGACCTTGTCCGTCCGGTAGGCGATGCCCACTGTTCCCCATAAAAACGGCACCCCATAGGTTGCCGCCTCAGGAAAGGAAGCGCGCCACCGGGGGCTTGCGTACCGCAGGTTCGGTATATCCTTGCCGGATATGGGCGCGATCCAGTTGTGCCGGACGTAAGAGGCGATTGCCGAGCCGTTTGTCAGCACCAGGTCAAAACCCGCGCCGTTGGTACTGAACATGATTTCGTTGCGCATCTCGTCGGTTTCGAAATAGGACTCGGTGACGGCAATCCCATAACGCTGCTGAAACTCGGCAAGCACTTCGGGATCAAGATACTCTGCCCAGTTGAGCAGCGTCAGCTGATTGGCGGCCGGTTCCGCGGCCCCAGCTTCTCCGCCGGGGGGCCAGTGGGAAAAAATGGCCAACAGCACTATTGCCGGCAGAGCAGAAAGAAAGTTCAAACCGCACCAACGCATGAAAACCTCGTAACCAGTTGAAAATAAATTTAAAAAATCAGTAACTATCCAGCAGCACCCCATAGTTATAAAAATCAATGCGACCGGCAGCATTCCGGATAAAAACCCTTGCCGGGAGCAGCGCTGCTTTCGTTATTCTCCTGGGGACTTCTGGTCGGTTTCTTGTTTTCTGACAAAAATCAGGCCCATGTCCCGGGCAGGGATGTTTGCCGGCAGCTCACCCCATTAAACGGTGTTTTGCGGGAGAATGTCAAGGCGGCTCATGGCAGGCGTTTCGGAAAATAATGAAAAAAATAAAAGAAATAACTACCAAAATCGGAGAAATTTTTTAAAGGTGTATATTTCACCTTAGGAGGGAAAACAATTATAGAGAAATACTTGTAAAACTTTCAAAAATATATTAATGTAATTAGTAATTATTTCTATTTTCCTGGGAGGAGGATCAAATGGAAGCAAAAAACAAATTACGTATGACCAAGCAACGCCAGGTAATTCTTGAGGAGTTGCGGAAGGTAAAGACGCATCCGACTGCAGATGACATGTATCAGATGCTGCGCAGGAAGATGCCGAAGATCAGTCTCGGCACTGTTTACAGAAATTTGGAGATTCTGTCGGAATCTGGTATGATTCAGAAACTTGATGTCGGCGGAACCCAGAAAAGATTTGATGCGGATATCAGCATTCATTCCCATGTCCGCTGCATCGATTGCGGACGGGTAGGCGATATCGATGTGAAGCCGCACTGTAACCTGGAGGCCGAGGCGCAGAAAATGACCGATTTTGAGATTTTCCGCCATCGGCTTGAGTTTACCGGCCGCTGCCCGCTCTGCCAGCAGATGAGAAAAACAACGGCGTAAAACGTGACCGACTTATCGGCAGGCGCTGTTGAATCCGGATGATTGCTGTCAAACTGAAAAGGAGAGAGGAATGACAAAACAGCTGGAAGTCTATAAGTGCGCGGTGTGCGGGAATATCGTTGAACTCCTACATGCCGGGGCCGGTGAACTGGTCTGCTGTGGCCAGCCCATGAAGCTTTTTGTAGAAAATACGGTGGACGCGGCCCGGGAAAAACATGTGCCGGTTGTCGAGAAAATCGAGGGTGGATACCGGGTCAAGCTGGGATCTGTGCCCCATCCCATGGAAGAAAAACATTATATTGAATGGATTGAGCTCATTGCCGGCGGCAAGGTGCTGCGGCAGTTTTTAAAACCAGGGGATGCCCCGGAGGCAACTTTTCAAACCGCGGCCGGGGAGGTTACGGCCCGCGCCTACTGCAATCTGCACGGACTTTGGAGGAGTTAGGCGATGCTCAGCAAAAACATGGAAAAAGCGCTGAACGCGCAGGTCAACTGGGAACTTTATTCTTCCTATTTTTATCTGTCCATGAGCTCCTATTTCGCTTCAGTCAGTCTGGCCGGCTGTGCCGGCTGGATGCGGGTGCAGGCCCAGGAAGAGCTGTTTCATGCCATCAAGATCTATGACTATATCAACGGCCGCGGCGGCCGGGCCATTATGGAGACCATTGCCAAGCCGCCTGCCGACTGGAAATCGCCGCTGCATGTTTTTGAAGAGGTGCTGGCCCACGAGCAGAAGGTAACCGGCCTGATCAACAGTCTGGTCAATCTTGCAGTTGACGAACGGGACCATGCCACGAATAATTTTCTGCAGTGGTTTATTTCCGAACAGGTTGAGGAAGAGGCATCTGTCGGCGCGGTGCTGGAGAAATTCAAGCTGATCGGCAAGGATAAAAGCGGTCTGTTTGCCATTGATCTGGAACTGGCAAAAAGGGTGTTCAATCCGCCGACGCCATGACCATATCGTAACTGTAATGTGTGCAAGCCGCCCTGGGCATTTGTCGGGGCGGCTTTTTTTATGGGCGGACCATTGTTTTGAAATTGCGTCTGCCCGCATGAGATGGTAAGCCATTGTGAAACAAATAACTGTAAAATTATAAAGTTTCAGTACCTGCTGATCAGGTAACACCTTCAACTTTAAGTACTTTAGCGCACTTTAGGCACTTTGCTGGTTATTTGATAAGATCAATGAGGGAGAGAGAGGAGGAAGAGCATGGGCGCACTGGAGATAAAGGAAAATATTCACTGGGTCGGGGCAGTAGATTGGAATATCCGGGATTTCCACGGCTATTCGACCTACAAGGGCACAACCTATAATGCCTTTCTGGCCATGGATGAGAAGATAACTCTGTTTGATACGGTGAAAAAGCCCTTCCTGCAGGAAATGCTGCACAACATCAAGCAGCTGACCGATCCGGCCAGAATTGATTATATCGTGGTCAACCATGTTGAGTTGGACCACTCGGGCTGTCTGCCCGAAATGGTGGAGCTGATCAAGCCTGCGAAGATTTTCTGTTCTCCCATGGGCGAGAAGGCGATCCAGAGCCATTTTCATCCCAGGGGATGGCCGCTTGAGGTGGTGAAATCAGGCGACACGCTCAGCCTGGGCAAAAAGACGGTCCATTTTCTGGAAACCAGGATGCTGCACTGGCCGGACAGCATGTTTTCCTATATCCCTGCCGATAAGCTGCTTATTTCCAGTGATGCCTTCGGCCAGCACTGGTCGACATCCGAGCGGTTCAACGATGAGGTGGACGAAGCGGAGCTGCTGAGCCATGCGGCCAAATATTACGCCAACATCCTGATGATCTTTTCGCCCAATGTGCAGAAACTGCTGCAGACGGTGCGGGAGATGAAGCTGGATATCGACATGATCGCCCCTGACCATGGGCTGATCTGGCGAAAAAATCCGCAACAGATCATCGACGCCTATGCCCGCTGGAGCAACGCGGAAACCAGGGAAAAGGCGGTGGTGGTTTATGATACCATGTGGCAGAGCACGGCAAAAATGGCCCGGGCCATCTGTCAGGGGCTGCAGCGGGAAGGGGTCAGCTTCAAGGTGATGGATCTGAAGGTGAACCATCGCAGTGATATTATCACCGAAATCCTTGATGCCAAGGGCGTGCTGTTCGGTTCGCCCACCCTGAACAACGGCATGCTGCCCACCATGGCGGATGTGCTGACCTATCTGAAAGGGTTACGCCCGAAAAATAAGGTTGGCGCAGCCTTCGGCTCCTTCGGCTGGTCCGGTGAGGCGGTCAAGCATATCACCGGCTTCATGGAGGAAATGGGCATTGAACTCGTCGATCCGGGCATCAAGATAAAAAATGTGCCGACCCATGAAGATTTGCAGCAGTGCTTTGAACTGGGCGTCAAAGTCGGCAGGGCCATCAAGGGGTGATTTGATTGCGGATTGCGGATTGCGGAATGCGGATTGGGGATTGGGGATTTGTTTATTTTCACCACAGAGCGCACGGAGATCACAGAGAAACATATTTTTCATTACAATTAGTTATCTCTGTGGACTCTGTGCTCTCCGTGGTTGATTTTCAGTCGTAGGTCGGGTTAGGCGGC
>JACQYM010000124.1:0-22453 GCA_016208225.1 Deltaproteobacteria bacterium
TAGCTGTTTGACGGTTTTATCGGCGATCCGTCGCGTCTCCGGCAGATTCTCATCAACCTGGTGGGCAACAGCATAAAATTCACCAGTAGCGGCAAGGTTGCGGTTTCGGTGCAGCGGGCGGACCCGGCTGCTCATAAGGGCTGGGTGCGGGGTGAGAAAGGGGAAAGGGACCTGGCCCTCCATTTTACCGTGACGGATACCGGCATCGGCATCGCCCCGGAGATGCAGAAGACGATTTTCAAGGCCTTCCGGCAGGTTGACGGCTCCACTTCCCGCCGTTATGGCGGGGCCGGTCTCGGGCTTACCATCTGCGCCCAGCTGATCAGTATGATGGGCGGCGATATCTGGCTGGAAAGCGAAGCCGGCCGGGGAACAACCTTTCATTTTACCCTTCTCCTGCAGACCCAGGCCGTGCAATCCTGCCAGTTTACGCCGCTGCGGGTCAGTGATCTGCAGCGCATGGCTTTTCTGGTGGTTGCCGGCCAGGCCTCGGACCGTTTCGTGCTGAAGGAGATGCTCGGGGAATTGAGCCGGGACGTGCACCTGGCGGGTTCCGCTGATGACGCCCTGGCCATGGCCAGGGCCCGGGAAAACCAGTTTGATCTGATCATCCTAGATTCCCTGCCGGCCCATGACCAGGTGTTTGATCTGGCGGAGAATCTGCATCGCATCGCCCGGCAGGCAAAAATCGTCATGCTGACCGCCAGCGGCCAGCGGGGCGATGCCGTACGCTGCAAGGAGGTCGGCATTGCCTCCTATCTCCTGAAGCCGGTCAGCAAAACCGAACTGGTCGATGCCATGCGCACCGTGATGAGCGGGGCCGGAGAAGATGATGCGGACCAGCCCCTGGTGACCCGCCATTCAATCAGGGAAAATCAGCATACGCTGCATATCCTGCTGGCCGAGGACGAGGAGATCAACCGGGTGCTGGCGGTGGAACTGATCCGTGCCGAAGGATGGCGGGTGACAGCCGTGGAAAACGGCAGACAGGTCATCGATGCCTTACAGGATGACAATTTCCATGTTATTCTCATGGATGTACAGATGCCCGGCATGGATGGACTGGAGGCCGTTGCCCACATCCGGCAGAGGGAGAAGACCAGCGGGGCGCATATACCCGTGGTGGCGCTGACCGCCCACGCCATGACCACCGACCGGCAGAAATGTCTTGATGCGGGCATGGACGGCTATGTCTCCAAACCCATTGATATGAACAAGCTGAAGCGGGAGATCGAGAAGGTTCTCGGTATGGCCCTGACCACGAAAACAGTGACCCTTACGCCAAAAAGAAAAGGGGGGGAGTTTCTTGACTACGATACATTTCTGTATGACAGCTGCAACGGCAAGGCGGAGCTGGCCAAGAAACTGCTCAGGCACCTGCTGCATGTGAGCGGGCCCCAGTGGCTGCGGGAGGCGGAGAGTGCGGTGGCGGCCCGTGACGAGGTGCGGCTCAGGAAGGTGTGCCATTCCCTGAAGGGGACGGCGGCGACGGTCTGCGCCAATGCCTTTGCCGAAGCGGGCGCCCTGCTCGGCAAACTGGCCCGGGAAGGGAAAATGGATGAAACCCCGAAAGGGCTTGAACGGCTCAAAAAGGAATTTGCCCGCATCGTGGAATGGGCCAGGGGCAGCGATCTTGATCTGATGTAAGGATTTGGATTGCGGAAAGTCACCACAGAGCTCACAGAGACCACAGAGAAAATATTTTGATTGCGGTTTATTTTGGTGAATTCGTAAGAATTCTATTTTCACCACATATCGCAGAAGCAAAAGAAAAATATTTTTAATGGCAGTTCGTTATCTCTGTGTGCTCTGTGCTCTCTGTGGTTATTTTTGGCGTTTTTCCCGCCACACGCCTGCAGCCGGGCCCGGTGATATTGCTGCGGCCGCTTGTTTTGGGGGTAATTTGGATCTGGGCGGCAATACGTTCCCGTAAGGCCGGGACATGGGAAATCACCCCGACCAGTTTGCCATCCTGCTGCAGACCTCCCAGCGTTTCCAATGCCGTATCCAGCGCTTCCCCGTCCAGAGTGCCAAAACCTTCGTCCAGGAACAGTGAATCGACCCGGACGTTTTTGCTGGCCATGTGGGAGAGACCGAGCGCCAGCGACAGGCTGACGATGAAGCTCTCGCCGCCGGAGAGGTTCTTGGTGGAGCGGACCTCGCCCGCCTGATAGTTGTCGATCACATTGAGTTCCAGCGGTTGGGCATCGTCGCGGATCAGCAGGTAGCGGTCGGTCATTTTCCGCAACTGCCGGTTGGCGTGGCCGATCATCATTTCAAAGGTCAACCCCTGGGCAAAGTTGCGGTATTTTTTGCCGTCCGCGGAACCGATCAGTTCATGCAGCAGATCCCAGCGTGAACATTCACGTTTTTGCGCATCCATGGCCTGGGCCCGGTCCTGCTGCTGCTGTTTCAGGTTTTCGTTGTCTTTGAGTTTCTGGCGAATTGCGCCGATTTCCTGCTGGAGTTCCCTCTGGCTGGTGACCAGAATCGTCACGGCATGCTTGAGTTCATCCTGGGGCTCATCCGTAATCTGTTTCTGCCGCTCCGTTTCCAGCAGCTTTGTTTTGTCATGTTCCCTGGCGGTGAGTTCGGTTTTCTCCTCGGCGAGCTTCTGCGCCTGCTGTGCCAGGCTTTTGCGTTCGTTTTCCGGCAGGCAAGCGGCCGTATAGTTTTCTTCATCGGAAAATCCTGAATCCTTGAGCCGCACCAGGAAAGCCTCTTCCGCCGGTTTCAGCTCGATGTCCCGCGCCGCAATGGATTTCGTCAGCGCCGCAATGCCGGATTGCAGCTGGCTGAGCTCCTGGTTGGCGGCACTCAGCTTCTGCCGGGCTGCTTCCAGCTCTTTGTCAGCGGAATCGATAGCGCTGGAAAGACGTTCCTCTTCAGCGTCAGGGCTTTTATCTCCGAAAATTTCCTGCCGCTCACCCCCCAGGGCCTCTCGCTCGCGCTGGAGGCCAGCCAACTGGTCCTGGAGCCTTTTGAGTTCATTTTCAGATTTCTGAATCTGCTCGGTCTGGTGCTGCGTCTGCATTTTTAGTGCGGCAATCTGCTGATCGAGCTCCGCCTTTTCCTTTTGCCGCGCCAGCCACTGGTCACGCCGGGAAGTCAGCTGCGCTTGCACCAGATGCAAATTGTCGACGGACAGGGTTTCAACCCCGAAAAGCTGCACCTCGTTCTGCAAAAGTCCGAGGGAGTTTTCCTGTTGGCCTTGCAGTCCCTCAGCCTCATGCTTGAGCCGCTCCAGCAGCTGAACGGCGGCCTCCTTCTGTTGGGCAGCAGTCTGGGTCTCGCGCTCGGCCTTTCCCGCCGACTCCCTGGCCTTTTCCAGCGACTCGCGCAGCATGCGCAATTCCTTCTCCACCGTCTCGGCGGCCAGCACAGTCCTGGCAGCGTGCTCCAGAGCCTGGCGATTCTCGGCCTGAAGCGCTTCCAGTTTTACCCCGAAATCAGGATCCGAGGCATCCAATGCATAGGCGGGGGCGAGGTCCGTACAGAGCTGAACGATCAAGCGATTTGCTTCGTCGATTTTTTCGGCATGCTCTTTCCGGTCGAATGCCGCCTGTTCGAGATCTTTACCCACCCGGGCCCGTCTGACCTGCAAAGCGGAAACCGCGGCAGCCGCGGATTTCAAATCGTTTCTCACCGTGGTGAGGCGTTGTCGGGTCGCATCCGGAACCGGAACATTCCCGGCGGCAAAGGGGTGCTCTCTGGCGCCGCATAACGGGCATGGCTCGTCATCCCGCAGTTGGCGGCGCGCCGCCTCAAGGTCCGCTATTCTCTTGAGCAAGGTAAGCTGGGCTTCCAGCAGCTCCATTTCCTTTTCCAGCGCGTCCTTTTTCTTGCTTTGGCTTTTGAGCTGGTCCGTCAGGGTCGATTCCTCGGCCCTGAGCGTTGTTTCTCGATGGCCCAGATCATCGAGGGTCTGTCTGGATCGCAACAGAGACCGGAATGCTTCGCCGGCCCTGGCAAGAAGGTCCTTCTGTGTGGTCAACAATAATAGGTTGTTACGCCAGTCCGTCGCTTCTTTGTTCTCGAGGACGTTTTTGATCTCTGCCTGTTTTTTGGCCAGCGTGTCCTGGATGCCGTTCAACCCATGTTTTTCTTTGTCCAGATTTGCCGACTGTTCCTGCCAAAGTTGCGAGGTACCCTGCAGCCGGCCCGCGGCTTGATTGATCTCTTCGCGCTTGCCGGTCAACTGTTCGCGGAGATTCTGCAAGGCCTCGCATCGTCCGCGAATCCCGGTGAGGTGTTCCACCAGACCTTCGTCAGCCTTCGTTGCCTCCAGCTGGTAAAGCAAATCCCCCAGGACTTTGCGTTTGTTTTCCAGCGCGGCGCCTTCTTCAATCTGCCTGGTTCGGAGCTTTTCGAGAGCCCTTGAGAGTTCCGCGAGAGAATCCGTGGTCGTTTTGATGGGCGCATTTTTTTCGGCGATCTTCAGGTCCAGTTCTCGAACCCTGCGGATGACCGGCAGCGCCGTCTGCTGCTCCGACTTCTTTATCGCAAGCTTTTCGACGGCCGCCTGCATGGCTTCTGCCGCGAGTTTCGTGCTCTCTTCGCGGGCGGGCAGGGATTCCCGGCTCTCGCCAAGGATCCGCAGGTCTGTCTCCTGTTCCCGGCGCAGGGATGTCAGGGTGGAGTAATCAGCCGCCAGTTCAAGGGCCCGGGTTGCAGCCGCAAGTCTTTCCTGGGCCGGGGCATAGACATCCAGCCGGATCTGCAATTGCTCTTTTTGCCGGCCGAGCTGCTGCAGCTCCTCTTCCAGGCGGGTGATGCCCTCGCGCCAAGTGATCGCCTGATTCTTTCGGGTGATCTGCCGGCCCAGTTCCATGTCCTGTCGGGTCTTCTCTTCCAGGCTTATGCCAAGCTGCTGTTCCTCCTCCGGAGTCAAAAACTGCATGCCGGCCAGTTCGGCCTGCAGCGCGTCCAGCTTTTTGCGCTCAGCGGAGCGATGTTCATGCACGCGGACGGATATCTCGCTGTAAATCTCCGTGCCGGTTATCTGCTCCAGGATCGGGGCCCGCTCGTCGGGGGGGGCCTGGAGGAATGCCGCAAAGCCCCCCTGGGCCAGGAGCATGGAGCGGGTAAACCGGTCAAAATCCATGCCGGTGACCTTCTCAATCTGTTTGGCGACGTCGAGAATTTTTGTTTCCAGAATCCTGCCGGAATCGGCATCGGCGATCTCATGCTTTGGGGCCTGCAGCTCCCCATCCGGCTTTTTCCGTGCCCGGTGCTGACTCCAGTGGCAGCGGTACCGACCAGCCTGGGTTTCAAAGGTCACCTCGGCAAAACAGTCGCCTGTCTGGCGGGACATGATTTCATTCACGCTCTTGGTGACCTTGTTGAGGCGGGGGGTCCGTCCATAAAGAGCGAGACAGATGGCATCCAGGATGGTCGTTTTTCCGGCGCCGGTCGGGCCGGTAATGGCAAAGATCCCGTCGGAGGCGAAGGCGGGATGGGTCAGGTCGATCTCCCATTCGCCGGCCAGTGAGTTCAGATTCTTGAATCGTGTCTGCAGGATGCGCATCAGGAGGCTCTCTATTCCGCCCCGGGGTCGTCAGCAAGGAGAGACGCGACCGTCTCCTGGTAGGCGCGGAGCAATTGCGGCCGCTGTTCTTCCGGCACCGCATGGACAGCGAGACAACGGGCGAACACATCGTTGACATCCAGGTCATCCAGTGTTTCCGCATCATGCATTTGCCCGAGCACCCGGTCGCTGAGCCGGCTGTTTTTCACGCGTAGAATTTCCATGCCCGATCCGGCAACAGCCGCATCCAGGCGCTCGCGCAAGTCGCCCATGACTTCTTCGCCTTCGTATATGACCTCAAGCCAGGCCCGGGAGCCGGCGGCCGATAAGGCAAGAATCCTGTCCGCGAGCTCTTCCCAACTGCCCTTGACGCGCTCAAGCTGCTGAAAGACCGGGACCTCGATAAGCCGAACCGCTGCCGTGGGGCCGGCAAATTCGACCAGGCAGACACTCTTGTGCTGCTTCGCCTCCCCGAATCCCATGGCCAGGGGGGAGCCGCTGTAGCGCATCACCTCGGAGCCGTTCACCTTCTGCGGGACGTGGAGATGACCGAGCGCCACGTAGTCCAGATTTGCGGGGAAGATCCCGGCCGTCACATGGGCCAGCGCGCCGACGTACAGCACCCGCACCCCGTCGTCATCAACGGTTTGTCCCCCGGCGGTAAAAAGGTGCCCCATGGCGATGATCGGGATATCGGCCCCGAGTGCCAGCCGTTTCTGTTCAGCCAGGGCCGCGACATCGGCATAGTGACTGCGGATGCCATCGATCAGCTTGCGTTCCTTGTCCTCGATGCTTTCTCCGGCTTCAGCCACGCGGATATCCCGGTCCGGCAGAAAGGGAACGGCACAGATAATCAGTTCAGGCGCGCCATTTGCATTGCTGAGCACAAGAACCTCCTCTTCCCGGCTTTCGGAGACGCTGCCCACCACATGAACATTGAGCGCTTTGAGCAGCTCCCTGGGCGCATTGAGAAACGAGGGGGAATCGTGGTTGCCCGCGACCACCACCACATGACGGCAACTTGATGCCGCCACCCGGCACAGGAAACGGTAATAGAGCTCCTGGCTGCGATTGCTTGGGGTGCTGGTGTCGAAAACATCGCCCGCCACCAGCAGGGCATCGACCCCATGCTGCTGAATCGTCGCTCCCAGCCAGATGAGAAAGGCGTCGAACTCTTCGTAGCGCTTCCTGCCGTACAGGGTGCGGCCAATGTGCCAGTCGGAGGTATGGAGGATTTTCATTTGGCCTTCAAACTTTTTGTTTCCACGCCAATGCCTTGCACTAAAATGCATTGATCGTTGTCGACTGGTTTTCCGGGATTTTCGTCATAAACTCTGCTTCGTTCCTCGAAATCGTCCTCTACCCATTGGAAGCCCCTTTCAGGTTTTCAACAGCTGTTAACCAACCATTGAAGACAGGGCAACTCTCCCTGATTTTGGCCAAGCCAATTGCTTTGGCAATCGAGATGCCGGTCGATGTCTTTTTGAATCGGTCCGAAAGATCTTCAAGTCTCTTGGATGGCGCAGTATTAGGAGAATCATCGATATTCTCCGGCTCACCGCATTCTGTAAGTATTTTGTCAATTTTCGTTTGGGGGACATGCAATTGCTCAGCGAGTTTTTGTGGTTCGCTGAAGAGCAGGGCTTCAAATTCATGCATGGCAACATATGGGATAAAGCGTTTATCTGCTCCATGACTTCCAAATAATTTCTCCACCTGCTCTTTCGTTGCATCGTTAATTATTGCAGCTTTGTTGCAGGGTATGACCTGCTGTTTCGCCTCTTTCAGCCCCGGCCAATCGCTTTTAATTCCGTAGAAATCCACAAAAAGCGTTAGATAGGTGTCCTGGCGCTGTTTCAAATGAAGTTCGATATCATTCTTCACTCGTGTGAATCTGACATCTCCACCCTTCTGTCCCGGTTTGGAAATAATAATCGGCGTCATGAAGACACCTATCCCCGCCAGATAAGGCACTAACATCTCCGCTATAAAAATTTTTTCGGTTGGCCCCTCCGCGAGCGCCACAATCTCGGCGTAATCACTCATAGACCGGCCCCCCGGAAATCACATTTTTACTCCAGAGTTCGCCTACGGAATAGGTTTCAAGCCACACGTTAAAATCCTTCTCCTGCAGCCTTTCAAAGGTTGATGCCCCTTCTTTCCTATTTACCACAATCACATCTTCTACACTGAAATGATCAATCAGCGCAGGGGACTGCGTGGCCACGACAAGTTGGGTCCGCTTAGAAGCATTCTGAATCAATTCCGCCAAGATGGAAATGGCTGATGGATGCAGACCCAGTTCCGGTTCGTCAATTATGATCGTTGATGGGGGATTCGGTTGCAGTAAGGCGGTAGCGAGACAAATGAAACGGATGGACCCATCGGATAATTGGGTTGGCCGCATGGGATAATCCTTCAGTCCTTTTTGTCGCCAATCGAGTCGTAAGTTCTCTTGGATATTGGGCTCAAGAATAAAATCATCAAAAAAGGGGATGACCAGTCGAACAGTTTCGACAATCTCGCTATAAACATCAGGGGTATTTGCTTTCAATCCGTACAAATAAGGAGCGATATTTGAGGCATCCATGAATAAAGCCTCTGTATGCCCTTGATCATGATAACGGCGCATTCCTGACTCGATGCTTGTATCATGAAAGTGATAGATCTTCCATGAACAGATCGCATTGTATGTGTACCAAGATGCGCCATGCTCACTTTTAAACCCTGAATTGTTTTTATCGATCAAGAGGGAAGGATTGAAATTTCCACTTCCGAGATTTCTCGTTGTTTCAGCAGGGAAATAGTGACGTTTTTCATTATTAATGAGAAAAAAACCATCCTGATTCGGGGCAAGTTCAAAATCATAGCCATTCAAGCCAAAGCGCATGTTTACGGCGATGGATTTTGTTAATTTCGGACCGCCGAAAAGATATGTGTCGGCATTGCCGGCAACATATTCTTTCAACCCGTCCAATTTCATCATGGAGGAAATCATCCGGAAAAATTCGATAAAATTACTCTTTCCTGCACCGTTTCCGCCGATGAAAACATTCAGATTTTTCAGCTCGAAATCATTCAACTCACGAATGGACTTAAAGCCTTTAATCGTCAATTTGTCGAGAGAGTTACCCATGTTATATTCCCCTCCACATCCCACATGCGCTTCATGAACTCTTCTTCGATGAGGTGGACTTTCCAGTTCTCTTCACCCTGCTTCAGATTTGGCAGGGTGTTGCTGCCATCGACTTGGTATTGTCAAAATCTAAGACTCTGTTTCTCATAGGAAAAGGGTGGGCATCTGTCAAGGTGTTTGTGCTGCTCTAACCGACTTAGCTGGTTCCTGGACTTGGTGCGGGTCAGAGCGCTTTTTCAATTTTCATCAAGTCGCCAATCGTTGAATTCTTTCGTTGCAACGGCTCAGCCGTTCCCCTGCTTCTTCTTCTGTTTCCGGTCGTACATCAGGGTGTCGGCCTGGTTCATCAGCTCTTCGATGGAGGCGGGATTTTCCGGATCATAGCGCACCACGCCGATACTCATCGACAGCTCGTAGAGGCGACCCGCAACCTTGTTTTTGTCAGCCATATTTTGTTCCAGCCGGCTGATGACGTTTTTTTCGTCGGTCGGATCAACGAGCAGAATGGCGAATTCGTCGCCCCCCAGTCTGGCGATAATGTCCGAATCCCGGAAGGTGTGCCTGAGGATGTCGGCGGTCTCGATCAGGACTTGGTCGCCGGCATGGTGTCCCAGATGGTCATTGACCCATTTCAGATTGTCCACATCGGCAAACATCAGGAAAATATTTTCTTCCTGGCGTTTGGCCACCTGCAGCTGCCTGACCGCCATGGTCATGAAGCCGCGCCGGTTGAGCAGTGAGGTGAGTTCGTCGGTGATGGCGATCTCGCGCAGTTTGGCCTCGCTCTGCAGCAGCGCCTCTTCCGTTTTTTTCCGTCTGGCGATGTTGATGGCCAGACAGACGATACCGTACATCTCGCCATTGCTGTCCCGCATGGGCGAGGCGCTGAACAGCACGGGAATCTCCAGTCCCCATCTGGTCCGGTAGATCAGTTCGCATTCCCGGAGGATTTCACCCTGCGTCAGGGTGTCGAAGGGGCAATCTTCGGTTGTCGCGGTCTTCTTTAAGATGAATTCGATATGTTTCCCGGTAAGCTCGTCCTTTTCATACCCGAGCATGCTGCTCGTGGCGCGGTTGATCGTCTCGATGCAGCCGTCCGGGCCGAGGACGATAAGGCTTTCCTGCATGGAGCTGAGAATGGTGTTGAAATAGTCCCTGGAAATGGTGGTTGCCTGCAGATTCCTGGTCATGGTGTTGAAGGAGCCGATCAGCCGGCCGATTTCATCACGGGACTTGATGTCGATGATCTCGCGGAGATTGCCCTGGGAAATGGCCTTGGCCGCCTTGGTGAGCCTGGCGAGCGGCATGGTGATGCCGTTGGCCAGCACATAGGAGAGCAGGCTTGCCAGCACGAAGAAAAAGGCAAACAGGATAATAAAGCCGATGCGCAGCTTTATTACCTGCTGCAGGAATTCTTCATAGGGCAGCACGATCATGACCGTCCATTGCAGATCGGGCATGAAAACGCTGGCCACAAAGGAGTCCCTGCCCCGCAGCACGACTTTTTGAAAAGTTGCGCCCCGCGCCTGTCCCGACGGGACGGCAAAGGCGGATGGCGCGTCTTCGTCCGTTGTCAGGCTGACCGTGGCAATATCGCCTGCGTCGCGGTGATGGGGGTGGACAATGGTCATCAGGTTGCCCAGGTTATCGCGCACCAGCAGATAACCGTCAGCGCCGACCTTGATGTCCGCCAGGCTTTCCGCAATTTGCCGGTAGGGCAGGCTTGCCAGCAGCAGGCCGACAAACCGGTCTTCGAAGTACTGGTATTTGGCAAGGGCAAGTTGCAGGGCCGGCCCTTTGCCGTGCAGTTCAGGGGCCGCATGGGCAAGGATGACCGTGTTCGGCTGGCCGAGGGCTTTGTTGAAAATGGGGTTTTCCTTGAAATTCTGAACAGTTTGCGTAATTTCGCCGTCCACCAGGCGCAGTTCCTCCTGGCCCTGATCGTTGATGAAGCTGATCCCTGGAAAACTGCTTTGAAAAGCGGCCAGATAGGCGGCCAGGGCCGCCTCCCGATAGTTCACGGTGTAATTGCTTATTTCCGGGCTCTCGGCAAGGCGCTCCAGGGTATCCGACTTGTTTTTGATGTAGCCGTTGATGCTCTCCGCGGCATGGTGGACAATAAATTCGAGGTGCTCCTGCTGGCGATTTTTCAGGGAGTCAATCAGGTAGTAGTAGGAGACGGAGGCCAGCAGCAGGTTGGTGAGCAGAATAATGCCGGTGTGCGAGAGCAGGAGGGTTATTTTGAGTGAATGAAACATAAGGATCTGTCAGTCGTTTCCTCTGTATTCATGCAAGGCTGAAAAGGCCCCGTGGCCGGCCATGATCTGTTCTGCCGCCGGGCTCGCCAGAAAATCGATGAAGCCCTTCACCTGCGGCGACGGCTCGTTTTTCCATACCAGGCCGAAGGGAATGATAAGTTTGTAGGTGCCGTCCATCACGTTTATCCGGTCCGGGGCAATGTCGTTCAACCGCAGGACAAGAATATCCGGCTGGTTTTGCGCTTCGGCCAGGGGGGCGTAGCCTATGGTATTTCTGTACCGGCTGATGGCCGCGATGTTTTCCGGCGTGGTGTAGAGGGTCTGGCCCGCCTGCTTCTTGATCTCCTTGAAGGCCGGGATGTGGTTTTCAATAACGGTGAGGGAGGAATCACCCTTTTCCCGGTTGGCCACGTAGATCTTTTCATGGCGGCCGCCCAGTTCGCTCCAGTGGGTAATGGCGCCTGAAAAGACAGCGGCGGCCTGGCCCTCCGTGATGCTCTTCACCTCCCGCACCGTGGCGTTGACCAGGAAAACCACCGGTGACCTGGCAAAAAGCAGATAGGAAAGGTTGAGCTCCTTTTCGTTCTCCTTCAGGGGCCGGGATACCCGGCCCAGATCGCATTTGCCGGCGGCTGTGGCTTTTATGCCGCCATTGCTGCCGATGGAATCGGGCACCTCAACCGTCATGTCCGTGCGGCGTTCTTCATAAGCCGCGGCCAGCAGACGAAGCAGGTTCTGACTGTCACCGGTGCCGCAGATGACAATGGTATTCTGGGACAGGGCTGCGGACCCGGCAACCGAAGTTCCGGCATCAATGGCCCTACCGTCTGGCGGGTGGCTCAGACAGCAAAGCAGAACAGCCAGAAGTATCAATGGTTTTCTCATGTTGACATATCTCCGCAGTTTTCCGCTCATAATAAATTATACCATGTTATTCAATAACAGGGGCTCCTGTTTGTCAAGGCTCAGTAAAAATGCATACGGCGGATTAGAGGCATTCACCGTATAAGATAACGAAATGAGGCGGAATGTTTCATACGGACGGCGAATCATGTGCGCAGTCATCAACCGGAATGCCTGGTCAGATGCCGGACATGTTTCCTGACCCTGATGCCGTTTCGACATTTTGCTGCCAGGGCTCGACAAAAGTGTCGAGAACCTGCAGCGCAAAAGCCTTGCTTTATGCGGTCTTCCCCATGGTGCCGGGAAGTTTCTCAAATTAATATTTAATGTTATCGACGTGTTGTGCGATTTAAGCAGACGTTGGCACGCAAGTTGATTTAGGGAATAGACAAACAACGGAATTTCACTCTTACATATTCCCTAATCAAGGAGGCACAACATGAAAAAGGTACTGGCAGCACTGGCACTTGCGGCAACAATCGGTTTTTTCGGCATTCACCAGGCGGACGCCCAGCGCGGCCCGATGGGCTGGGGCGGAGGTCCTGCCGGGGCAAACTGCTGGAAGGCAAACGGCGGGCAGCAGAATGCGCAGGTCATGGATGAAGAAACAAAAAAGGCATACACTGCATTCATGGACGCCACCGTTGATCTCCGCAAGGACATGTTCAGCAAAAGGGAGCAGATGCGCGCCCTGACCTTTGCCGCGGACCCGGACCAGGCGAAAATCGATGCCCTGGCCGATGAGATGTTTGATCTGCGCACCCAGATCCAGGAAAAGGCCGCGGAAGTGGGCTGGCAGGGCGGCATGGGCGGCCCGGGCTACGGCTGCGGCGGCCCCGGCCGCGGTATGGGCATGGGCATGGGAATGGGTTGCGGCCGTGGCGGCAACGGCCCCGTGCCCACCCAGAATTAACGGATTTCCCTGTAGTGTAGTTTTTCCCTCCTCTCTCTCCTCAGCAAGCCCCGGCCCTTGGCCGGGGTTTTTTTGTTTCCCCGCATTCTTTCGGTCCGTTTCATGCCGGCCTCTGAGCCAGCCGGCAGGAGAGTGATCTGTTCCTGCATTTGCTGTTAAATCCGCAATCCGCAATCCCAAATCCGCAATCCTCTATAAAAACCCCGTCAGCAAATGTACGGTGAGCAGCAGGCCCAGGAGGCCGATGATCCCGTTGGTCAGCATGCCGACATGGAGATTGTAGCCGGCCGGAATTTCCACGGCCGTTAATGTTGCGAGTACTTTTTTGTGCTGAAAAACCGAATAGATGGCGAGCAGGGAGGCGAGCAGCACGAAGGTGACGCCGACAGAGAAGGAAAAGTGGCGCTGGAAAGTTTTGAGATCTTTTCCCATGGTGATCTGCAGAAACAGGCCGAAGCGCTCGATGACGAAACCGAAGGCCATGAGCGAGGAGCAGGTCCTGTTCCACGCCAGCAGGGTGCGTTCCGCGGCAAAGAGCACCCTGGGATCTTTCAGATCGGACATCCGCCCCTCCCTGTTGATTATTGCGCGCAAAAACTAAAAATTGACGAACGCGCAGCTGGAAATTGACCGCAGAGCCCACAGAGATAACTAGCTGTACTAAATATTATTTCTCTGTGTTCTCCGTGTACTCTGTTGTAACAAAAAGACTTTTACGCAACCGTGGGCAGGGACCGGCATTCCAGAAAGATCCGTTTGCTGCAGCCGGCGCAGATCCGCCTGTCCAACTTAGCGAAAATACCGCTGATGGCCTCGGCTTTTGATTCGTAGAGAAAATCCGTGCCGATATCAAGGAGATAACCGGTCAGTCGGAAATGGGTGCAGATTCCCTCCTTGATGCCGTACAGGTATAATCTGCCTCCGGCCGCTTCCCGTTCTTTGGCCAGATGCACGAGAAATTCCGCCCCGGCCATGTCGATGAAGTTCATGCCGCTGGCCACCACCAGCAGATGTTTCTGCCCCGGATTTTCGCATTGCATTTCCCGCAGCTTTTCCTGGACATGACTGATGGCGCCGAAATAGAGGGAGCCGTCGATGCGCACGATTTTCAGCTGCGGGCATTCGGGCAGGGCGGCATCGCTGGTGAACGGCCGGTCCGGCAGCCGCGGGTCCGGAACCCGTGCCAGAATGCGCGGGTGGGAAGTGCGGTTCAGGTAAATGACCAGTGAAAGCATGACCCCCAGCAGGATGGCGAACTCCAGTTCCAGAAACAGGGTGGCCAGAAAGGTCGTGCCCATGATAACGGTTTCCATGCGGCTGGTGCGGAGAATCTTGCCGATATGGCGGAAATCGATGAGGCCCCAGGCCACCAGAAAGAGGATGCCGGCCATGGCCGCATTGGGCAGATACGCGGCCAGCGGCGCAATCAGGAGAACCAGGACGATCAGCAGGACCCCGGCAAACACGGCGGCCAGGGGCGTTTTTGCCCCGGCCTGGTAGTTCAGGCCGCTTCTGTTGAATGAACCGGTGGCCACGTAGCCGGAGAAAAAACTGCCGACAATGTTTGACAGCCCCTGGCCGATGAACTCCTGGTTGCCGTCCAGGTTCTGGCCGGACCGGTCGGCCAGGGAGCGGGCAATCGACACCGCCTCGGTAAGGGCAAAAAGCGTTGTTGCCAGGGCCGCCGGGGCAAGCATCCTGATATTCTGCAGGGTGAAATGGGGAGCCGACAGGGGGGGCAGGGTGGCCGGCAGGGCGCCGACCGAGGCGATTTGCGTTACTTCGGGTCCCAGCAGGCGGGACAGGAGCAGCGCGGTCAGGCTGCCGATCAGCATGGAGACGATCATGTAGGGAAATTTCGGCCGGAAACGCCTGACCAGCAGGCCGGAGATCAAGGTGATCAAGCCGACGGCGGCGACATAGAGATTGATTTCGTCCCAGTGGCTGATCACCGCATAGGTTGTTTCGTGAAAATGTCTGGTCCGGGGCAGGATGAGGCCCAGAAAATGTTTGAACTGGCTGGAGGCAATGAGGATGGCGGCCCCGGCGGTGAAGCCGACCACCACGGAATGGGAAATAAAGTTGACCAGGACCCCGAAGCGGGCCAGGCCCATGACAAACTGAATCAGTCCCACCATCATGGTCAGGGTCAGGGCAAGCTGCACATACTCGGCGCTGCCCGGCGCGGCATGGATGCTGAGCGAGGAAAAGAGGACGATGGACGCGGCCGTGGTGGGGCCGGAAACCAGCAGCCAGGAGGAGCCGAACAGGGCCGCCACAATGGCCGGCACCATGCCGGCATAGAGTCCATATTCAGGCGGCATGCCGGCGATGGTGGCAAAGGCCACCCCTTGGGGCAGGGCGACAACGGCGCCGGTGAGGCCGGCGAGCAGGTCGGCGCGGAAGGTCCTGGCGGTGACGCGGGGCCACCAGAGCAAAAAGGGGAGGAAACGAGTCTGCCAGCCCTGCTGGTCAGAATGGCAACACCTTTTTTCCATGTCAGCCGCCGGATACAAAGAGCTTTAGGCAATGATGGTTCACGATGCGGCGATAAACAGGCGTCATTTCTTGAAAAGGCACCTATGCATCCGCCTTCTGATTGCGGTTCCAACCTGTTCTATTACTCGTTTTTTTCACACCTTGGCCGCTTTTTTGGGTAATGCCCGCCTTTTCTGTCGTAAAGATACCGCGACACGACTTCTTTGTCCTGTGATTTCTACCTATTTTCACTTGAAAAGCTGGAATCGATGGTGTAGTTGATAGTGTGCATAATTCGGGCTGCCCGAGGAGCGTCCGGGTTCGACATGCATGGGAGGAAGGCCGGCGGAGATGGTCGCGACCGGTAATGAAGGTCGGGAAATGAAAAGGGAAATTTTTTGATGAGGCAACGGCGATGACGAGCAATTTGAATGATAATCTGTCAGATGGCAGGCTGGCGCAGAGGGTTTCCGCCGAAAATTTCGGCGAGAATCTGGCCATGACTCTGACTGTGCGTGGTCTCAAGATGGAAACAGTGGAGGCGAGGCTGCTGAACATCAGTGACACCGGAATGGCGGTCCGAACCGATCAGGAACTGGTGCTTGGCCAGTTGGTGACGATCGCCACCCAGAGCAGGGAACAAATTCCCCATCGGGCCGTGGTGATGTGGTCGTGTAAGGACGACCCCGGTTGTTATCGCGCCGGCTTACGGTTTGTCGGCGCCATTTGAGGATGGGCCGCGGCAATAGTATCAAGAGGATGGGCAATATATCAGAATGAAACGACGTGAATTCCTGCAAAAAACCGGGGCCGTCGCCCTGGGGGCGGCAGCGCTGCATGCGCCGAAGGTCTGGGCTGGTGAGCAGAAATTTGTCTGGAACATGGTGACCACCTGGCCACCGGATCTGGCCGTCCTGCAGACCGGAGCCCAGCGCTTTGCCGAAAGGGTCGGAGTGATGAGCGGCGGCCGGCTGCGGATTCAGGTCTATGCCGGCGGCGAACTGGTTCCGCCCATGGGGGTTTTTGATGCCGTTGCGGGCGGGACGGTGCAGCTCGGCAGCGGCGCTTCCTATTACTGGGCCGGCAAGGTGCCGGCGGCCCAGTGGTTCACCTCCGTGCCCTTCGGTCTGAACGCCCAGGGAATGAACGCCTGGCTCGGCAGCGGCGGCCTCAGGCTGTGGGAGGAGATCTATGACCCCTTCAACCTTGTCCCCCGGCCTTTCGGCAATACCGGCATGCAGATGGGAGGCTGGTTCCGCAGGGAGATCCATTCCCTGGCGGATTTCAAGGGGATGAAAATGCGCATTCCCGGACTGGGCGGCAAGGTGGTGGCAAAGGCCGGCGGCACGGTGGTACTGCTTCCCCCCGCCGAGATATTCTCCAGCCTTGAACGCGGCGTGATTGACGCCACCGAATGGGTCGGACCGATGCATGATCTGCGCATGGGATTTTACAGGGCCGCGCCCTATTACTATTATCCCGGCTGGCACGAGCCGGGCAGCTGCCTTGAGCTGCTGATCAACAAAAAGGCTTACCTTTCCCTGCCGAAAGATCTGCAGTTGCTGCTTGACACCGCGGCCATGGAATGCAATATCTGGACATTGAACGAGTTTGAAGCGGGCAACGGCGCCGCGCTGGTGGAGCTGGTGGAAAGCCAGCAGGTCCATGCGGCTTTCGAAAAATTCAAGCAGAGGATCACCGGCTGGGGTACACTGTCGGAAAAGCCTTAGTACGATTTTACTGGGTAAAAGGAAAAGGTAAAAGGAAAAGGCAAAAGGCAAAAGGCATCAGGCATCAGGGGAAGGACGGGCATGAAGTCCACTCTGCAAACCCCTGATGCCTTTTGCCTGATGCCTCTTGCCTTTTGCCTTTTGCCTTTCTCCAATCCCAATCCCCAACGCAAGGAGCCGACATGGCGAGGCCGGTCCGGCAAAATATTTTTGTCCGATTTGATAAACTGCGGGACAGTTTGAAGCAGGCTGTTTTCGAGCAGGACAGGGCCATCGACGAGGTGGTGGACGCCCTGATCCACATGGCGTACAAGCCGGTCGATACCCCTCCCAGGGCCATTTTCACCTTTCTGGGGCCTTCTTCGGTGGGCAAGACCTTCCTCGCCCGCACTCTGAGCGAGCAGCTGGAGGAATATGGTGCTTTCAAGCATTTTGACATGGAGCAGTTCGGCGATCCGGAAGGCGGCGCCCAGCTGCTCGGGCAGAGCCTGACCGCGGAGGGGATCCAGGAGGGAGAGCTGACCGCCTTTATCCGGCAGCACCCGCAATCCGTCATCCTCTTTGAATCCATTGAGAAAGCGGATAATCAGCTGCAGCTCGCCCTGCTCAATCTGTTCACCCGCTGCGAGGAAGAGAGCGGCGTCAACTGCAGCGGGTTGATCATAATTTTTACCTCCAGTCTGGGCAGCACCCTGCTGCGGGACAGGAAATACCTGGCAACATTATCGGAAAATAAACTGCGGGCCCAGTCCCTGGTGATGGATGCGATCGCCAAGGAAAAAAAGTCGGTGTACGACACGGTGCAGAGCGCCATTGTGCCCCGGCTGCTGGCGGTCATGGCCCGCAATTTCATCATCCTGTTCAACTCCCTTGGTCTGGAAACCATGGTGCGCATCGCGGCCGACTCGCTCCGTATGCATTCGGACAAGTTTGCGGAGGTGAGCGGCATCAAGCTGGAATACCATGATTTCGACCGCATCGTCGCCCTGCTCACCCTCTCCTTTTCGCCGGACATCAACGTCAACAGGCTGAAGCAGAAACTGCCGGATTTGCTGCTCGGCCGGATCACCAATCATGTGCGGGACCAGCGCCAATATCCGGCCCAGATCTGCTGCCGGCTTTCCAGGCAGGCCGCAATGTTTCTGGACAGGATCAGGCATGACAACGGCGGCCTCCTCGAGCGGTTGTATAAAAAAAATGAAACCGTGGAGCTGACCTGGCAGGAGTCGCTGCGCGGCCGGAAGCTGACCTGCGCCATCGCCCGGGCGGAGCTGAAGAGATTGCCGCCGGCCGGGGACTTTTTCCGGGAGCAGCAGCCGGTAGTCGAATTCTCCACCCTCGGCTTCAAGGATATTGCCGGCAACAGGGCCACCAAGAAGAATCTCAAGCAGATTGTCAAAATCCTGAAGGAAACCGAACTGGTGAAAAAGTTCGGCATCGATATGCCCAAGGGCATGCTGCTGTATGGTCCTTCCGGGGTGGGCAAGACCATGCTGGCCAAGGCCTTTGCCCGGGAAACGGAACGGCCGTATGTGTATGTGACGAGAAGCGACCTCTTTGATGCAAACTACATCCGGCAGGCCTATCTCAAGGCCAGGGAATTTGCCCCGAGCATTGTCTTTCTCGACGGTGTCGATGTCAAAGGCCTTTATGAGGGCGTCTATACCTCCATGCCGGATGAGCAGCTGACCCTGGAGATCGACGCCCTGTCCACTGATCCGGAAGATTCCGTGTTCACCATCGCCACGGCCCAGAACAGGGCCGATGTCAGTCCCCGTCTCATTGCCCCGAACAGAATCGATACCTTTATCGAGGTGCCGGAGCTTGACCGCGACGCCAGACGGTTTTTCATCGAAAAGATCCTGGAAAAACCCAATGACGGCAAAATCAACGTGGAGCGGGTGATCCGCTACATATCCGGCATGAGCGGCTATGATCTGCAGCGCATCGGCAAGGAGGCGGCGCTCTACGCCATCCGCAATGATCTGGAGTGCATCACCGAAGAGATCCTCATCGAGGAGATCAACATCATCAAGTACGGCTATAAGCTTGAGAAAAAACATATCAGAAATCTTGAGCAGGATCTGAAAATTACCGCCTATCATGAGGCGGGCCACGCCGTCTTGTCCCATCTGCTGCTGCCGGATATCAAGATCGAGCAGGTAACCATTGCCCCGCGCCTGAAGTCCATGGGATTTATCTCCTACAGCATGGAGGATTTTCCGGGCAACCTTTCCAGGGACGAGGTGTTTGACAACATCTGCGTGCTGCTCGGCGGCCGTGCGGCCAGCATCAGGAAATTCGGCAGCATCGGGATGGATACGGGCGCGGCGACCGATCTGGAGATTGCCACCCATCAGGCGTATGCGGCGGTGGCCAGTCTCGGCATGGACGAGGAGATCGGTTATGTCCATACCGATACCCTGTCGCAGAATGTGAGCCGGCAGATGTACCTGGCCAAGGTGGAGACCAGGGTCAGCCATTGGATGAAGGAGGCGGCCGCCAAAGCGGAGGTGCTGGTTGAGAAGCACTGGCAGAAGGTGGAACAGATGGCAGGGGTGCTGATCCGCCAGGAAATTGTCGACGGCGCCGAACTGGAAAGGATCATGAAAGGACTTTCCGGACCATAGGGGGCAGAGATGACGGAACCATTCCGGTGCGAGCTTGTTTCCAGGGACAGGATATATCAGATGAGCCGGCTGCTGGCGGCAGAGATCCGCGGCCGGGGATTTGTCCCGGATATTGTTGTAGCCATTGCCAGGGGCGGTTTCGTGCCGGCCCGCATCCTCTGTGATTACCTGGACATCAGCACCCTGACCAGCATTCAGGTGACCCATTATACAGCCGGGGCGAGCAGGAAAAAATGCGCCCGCCTGGCCGCGCCGCTGACCACGGATGTGCGCGGGCTGCATGTGCTGATCGCTGATGATGTCAATGACACCGGCGAGACCCTGGCGGTTGCCCTGGAGCACATCAGTGGTTTTCAACCGGCCGGGGTCAGGGTGGCGGTGCTGCACACCAAGCAGGTTTCCACCTTCCGCCCCGATTTTTATGTGGGCAGGGTGGTGAAATGGCGCTGGCTGATCTATCCGTGGGCAGTGATCGAGGATGTGACGGGACTGCTGGACAAGATGACGGCGCGGCCCGCCACACCCGAGGAGGCGGCCCTGTTTTTTGCCCGGCAATTCCAGTGCCGGGTACCGCTGGGCATCCTGCAGGATGTGTATGCCCTGGCGGGCTGGACATCCCCGCCGGCTGCCGGCGTCTGGCGGACGGCCAGGGAGAAGGTGGAATAAGGGGTTGCCGTTCTTGACAATTTTCTTCCTTTCCCGGCAGCCTTCTGCAATTTTTCCCTTTACTGGCCGGTAAAGGGGAGTTAGAATCGGATCTTTATTTGCACTGCTCGGGGCGAGAGCCTGAAGAGATTATTTCGTTGCAACTCCAAAATAATAAACTGTAACCATCCATCAAATCCCATTAATTGAGGAGAAGTCCATGAAGCTGATGAAAAGAGCTGTTGCCGTTGCCCTTATGTCCCTGCTTGCCTCCGGCATGATCGCCTGCGAGCAGAAAAAGGAATCAACTGAAGCTGTTCCCGCCGAAAAAGCTCCCGCCATGGAGCAGCAAGCACCTGCCGCCGATGTCCAGGCCCCGGCGCAAGAGGCCCAGCCCATGGAAGAAGAAATCCAGCCGCCGGCGGAAGAGGGACTGGCTGATGTTCCCTCTCCTGACAGCGAACCGCCGGCAGAGGCCCCTGCTCCCGCCCCTGCCGGGGAACAGAAGTAGTCAGGCGCTGTACGTCACCCCGGGGCGGAGCTGTCGGGCCGCCCTCGGGAGCGAGGAGTAAGGAGTGAGGAGTGAAAAGAGGCCTCAGGATCTTTCCCGGTCCCGGCGCCGATAGATGATGCCCAGCTTATCCAGGCGCCAGCGCAGGGTGTTGGGATTCACCCCCAGTAATTCTGCTGCTCCGCCCGGACCGTGAATCTTTCCCTTCGCAATTTTGATCACCTCCCTGATGTGAGCCGCCATGGCTTCGTTGACTTTCAATGGGGGCTGAAGACCGGCATTGCTGGCGGCAACTGCCTTTGTCTTTCCTCTTTCGCGCTGTATCTCCTCAAAAGCCAGCGGCCCCTCACGATGGCGGATCAACTCACGCTCCACCAAGTTCTCCAACTCGCGCACATTGCCTGGCCAGTCGTACTCCATAAGGCGGAGAAGCGCCCCGGGCGCGATGGAGGGCTGGACAGCGATCCCCAGCTCCCTGCTCTTCATTGCCA
Organism: Deltaproteobacteria bacterium; assembly: GCA_016208225.1. Classification (GTDB taxonomy): domain Bacteria; phylum Desulfobacterota; class Desulfobulbia; order Desulfobulbales; family SURF-16; genus SURF-16. The sequence continues at coordinate 21,223 of JACQYM010000124.1, forward strand.
GGAAATGGCGGGCAAGGGCCGGAACATCCTCCTTCCGCTGCCGCACCGGCGGCACGATGATGGGAAAGCCGCTCAGCCTGTACCAGAGATCCTCGCGAAAGCTGCCATTTGTCATCATGCTCTGAAGGTTTCGGTGCGTCGCCGCGATCACCCGGATGTCGACGGGGATCGAGCGTTTCCCCCCGACTCTCTCTACCTCGTGGTTTTGCAGCACCCGCAGCAGCCGAATCTGCGCCGAAGGCGGCAGCTCACCGATCTCGTCCAGCCGGCCCGCTCGAACCTCCCCCTGCTTTCAGCCACCGCCCCGGTAAACGCCCCCGCTCATGACCGAACAGCTCGCTGTCGATCAGGTTATCCGGCAAAACACCGCAGTTCACCTTGATGAATGGGCCATCCTTCCGTGGGGATGAGTAGTGAATTGCATTGGCGATCAGCTCCTTGCCGGTTCCGGTCTCGCCGAGGAGCAGCACTGCGCATAAAACGTGGTCTGTCCCCAATTTCACCTAATCGTCGCCGCGCAGTAACGACATTCATGCAATTTTACCACTTGACAGTTGGTGCGCCTCGCGGCATATTAGGTAGAAACGTTATTACTGTGTTTCTTGATCGTGGAGTTTATGAAAGCAGAATTAAAGCAAATCGCATCCGTCCATATCGGCTACTCCTTTCGTTCCCGCCTTGAAGCGAGCAGGTCCGGGACTGTCGCGGTTATCCAGATGAAAGACCTGACGGACGACAACTTGGTTGATTGTCGCGGCTTGGCGCTGGTTGAAGCAGAGCACCCTAAGGACCACCATATACTCAGGCCTGGTGATCTGATTTTTCGCTCCCGAGGGCTCATCACCACCTCCGCCATTCTCAGGGATGACCCCGGTATAGCGATTGTCTCCGCCCCACTATTACGGATCAGAGTGAAGGGGAAAACGGTGCTCCCTGAATATCTGAACTGGTTTATCAGCCAGGCTACGGCGCAATCATTTCTGGCAAGTCGCGCCATCGGCACGGCCCAGAAGATGATCACCAAGGAGGCGCTGGAAAGTCTGGAAGTAGTTCTTCCCTCAATTCAACGACAACGCATGATTACGGAATTGGCGGCATTAGCGGCTGAAGAACAAGCTTTGTTGAGTAAGCTGGCCGCCAAACGCGGGCAGTATATCTCGACCATTTTGATGAAACTGGCACAAGGAGAGTGAAACCGATGAGTGTGAAAATCGAGCAAAAAGACATCAAC
>JACQYM010000124.1:22468-23134 GCA_016208225.1 Deltaproteobacteria bacterium
AGACATCAACAACGCCGCCTGGGCCGCTTGCGATACCTTCCGGGGGGTAGTCGATCCGGCGCAGTACAAGGATTACATCCTGGTCATGTTGTTCGTCAAATACATCTCGGATGTCTGGGTCGACCATTATGAGAAATACCGCCGGCAGTACGGCGATGACGATGCCCGCATCCGCCGCAAGCTGGAGCGGGAGCGCTTTGTTCTCCCCTACGCCGAGTTGAGGAATCATGAAACCGGCCAGGTTGAGGAGCGTTTCCTGGCCGATTACTACAGTCTGGTGGAACGGCGTGGCGCGGCCAACATCGGTGAGCTGATCAACATCGTCTTGGACGCCATTGAAGAAGCCAATAAGGCGAAATTGGAGGGGGTGTTTCGCAATATCGATTTCAACAACGAGGGGAACCTCGGCAAGACCAAGGATCGCAACCGCCGACTCAAAACCTTGCTGGAAGACTTCAATAAGCCGCAGCTCGATATGAGACCGGGCAAGGTTTCCGAGGATGTCATCGGCAACACCTACATATACCTGATCGAGCGCTTCGCCGCCGATGCCGGAAAGAAGGCGGGAGAGTTCTACACGCCGCACAAGATCTCGGAACTGGTGGCCAAGCTGGGCGGCCCCAAACCGGGAAACCGCATCTGCGATCCGGCCTGCGGTTCCGGCGG
>JACQYM010000125.1 GCA_016208225.1 Deltaproteobacteria bacterium
GCTTTATTTGTACCACCGTAGATGTATGTTGTATATCCGGGGATCTGAAGGGAAAACTGAAATACGGGAGACTGTTTGCAATCAAGGCACCGGTGCGCTGCACCCGATCTGTCGGCGCTGCCCTCGGTGTCGGCAAATCTGATTGCAAATTACTTGGACGGCTCGGCATTGGAACGGCATCTTCACGATGCATCAAAAAAAACAGGCAACCAAGCGTAGTCACCGTCATGGTCACCACGCCTCTTTTATGGTTGCCGATACAATATAACAATTTGATATTGTTATATTTTTAAATGGTGGAGGCGGCGGGAGTTGAACCCGCGTCCGAAAATACTCCCCTGCAAGCGTCTACATGTTTATTCCTGCTTAGTTGCTTATCGCGCCCTGGTTCCACCAGGACTAGGAACTTTCGGCGCTATCCTCTGTTTTGTTTCGCCGCCATGCCCAGAGGCCAAATATGGAAGCTATCCCGCTAGTCGATGCCCGATCCCGGTTTCGCAGGAGCAACCGGGTGGGCAGTGGCTTATTTATGCTGCCACAGCATATGCATAGTCGTCTGCGACTATTTTTAAGTACTGACGTTTAACGAGCAATCAGAGACCTCGGCATGCAGCTTGAGCTTATATATCCCCGTCGAATCCGTTTCGCCCCCTGTGTTAATTATTATCCGGAACAGCTACTTGTACGTTTTCCGCAGCCGGTCCATCTCCCGGTCTGCCTCTTTTTTCTTCAGGGAATGGCGCTTGTCGTAAAGGGTCTTCCCTTTGCACAGACCAAGACCAAGTTTTGCTAAACCCCTACTATTAAAATAAATCTTTATCGGTATTAAAGCAAATCCTTTTTCCTGGACCTTGCCGATGAGTTTCTATGAGCTTCTTGATCTCCCGGGCGGCGAGCAGCAGCTTTCTCTCCCGCATGGGATCAGGCGCGTCATAGGTGGCAAACTGATAGGGCGAGATATGGACATTGAGCAGCCACAGCTCACCGTTTTTGATTTTCACATAGCCGTCGCGCAGATTGACCCGGCCGGCCCGCAGGGATTTCACCTCCGAACCCTTGAGCACCATGCCCGCTTCAATAACGGAATCGACGGTGTACTCGTGGTATGCCTTTTTATTGGTTGCGATGATTTTTCCAGACATCCGAATCTACTTTTCTTAATTTTGATGAATTCGTAAAAAACTCTTTTTGACCACAGAGCCCGCAGAGATCACAGAGAAAATATTTTCGTTACAATCAGTTATCTCTGTGGACTCCGTGCGCTCCGTGGTTAATCTTTTACAGCAGCTCGGCGGCGCCGGTCACCCGGATCGCCTCCTCATAGGTGGTGATGCCCTTCATCACCTTCTGCCAGGCATCCTCCTTCAGGGTGGTCATGCCCTCTTTTCGCGCCACCTTGGCGATCTCGCCGGCGCTTGCCCCCTGGGAAACCAGCATCTTGATCGGCTCCGACATGGGGAAAATCTCAAAGATGCCGCACCGGCCCAGAAACCCCGTGCCCCGGCAGCGGTGGCAGCCTTTGCCCCGGCGCAGCGTCAGCTGCGGCTGATCCGGCAGCGGAAAGCCGAAGCCCTGCAGATCGGCGGTGGCCAGGGTGAAATTTTCGGCGCAATCCGGGCAGATGGTGCGCACCAGCCGCTGGGCCATGGCGCCGAGCAGCGTCGAGCAGACCAGAAAGGGCTGCACGCCGAGCTCCAGAAGCCGGGTGATGGCGGACACCGCGTCATTGGTATGCAGGGTGGAAAAGACCAGGTGGCCGGTCAGGGCGGCCTGGATGGCATTGGTGGCTGTTTCCAGATCGCGGATCTCGCCGATCATGATAATGTCCGGGTCCTGGCGCAGGATGTTGCGCAGGATGGTGGCAAAGGTGACATCGATCTGCGGCTGCACGGCGATCTGGTTGAAATCCTCATGGATCATTTCCACCGGGTCCTCCACCGTGACGATATTGACCTCCGGCGAGGCGATATTCTGCAGGGTGGAGTAGAGGGTGGTTGACTTGCCGCTGCCGGTGGGCCCGGTCACCAGCATGATGCCGTGCGGGGACTCCATGAACCGCTGGTAGATGCTGAGGTCCCTGGCCGAGAAACCGATCCCCTTGACATCCTTGAACATGATGTCCGAGCTGAGGATACGCATGACCGCCTTTTCGCCGAAGGCCACCGGAATGGTTGACACCCGGATCTCCGCCTCCTTGCCGGCCCGATCCACCTTGATGCGGCCGTCCTGGGGCCGGCGTTTCTCGGCGATATCCAGCCGGGAGAGAAACTTGATGCGGGAGATGATGGCCGGATGCACCACCTTGGGCAGGTCGTAAATGGTATGCAGCACGCCGTCGATGCGCAGCCTGACCCGGCTCACCTCCCGTTTCGGTTCGATATGGATGTCGCTGGCCCGCTCATCAAAGGCGTAGTTGAACAGGTGGTCCACCGCGGTCTTGATATTCTGGTCCGAGGAGCTGATCTCCCTGGTGGAGGAGATCTTGACCAGCTGCTCCAGGTTGCCCAGATCGACCAGCGGGCCGCTCAGGCGGGTTTCCGCCGCGGAAATGGAGGATTTGAACCCGAAAAACTCGGCCAGAATCTTTTTCAGATCCGACTTTGTCGACAGATAGGGCCGCACCTTGATCTGGTTTGCTTTTTCGATATCTTCCAGCAGGGAACGGTTTTCCGGATCATAAATGGCGACTTCCAGCACCCCGTTCCTGACGGCGAAGGGGAGGAGCAGGTGCTTGACGGCAAAGGACTCGGGAATGGTTTTGGTGACGACATCAAGCTCAAGCTCAAGCGGGTCGAGTTTTTTGAAGCGGATCCCCAGATCGTCGGCCACGGCCCGGATGATCGTTTCCTCGGTCAGAAATTCGCTTGGACGCTCCGGCAGCTCCAGATTCAGGGAAACAATGATATCCACCAGATCAACGTCCCGGACATATTTGCGCTTCCGGCCCCGCTCCTGATCCCGCATCAGGCGCATCAGGGCCTGCCGCTGCTGCTCCATTTTCAGGATGACCATTTTCTGCTGCTCGGCGGACATGAGCCCATGGCGCACCAGGACATCAAGCAGATAGGTTTCATTGTCCAGATATTGCATAAAAACGTTTTAAGTTTTAAGAGTTAAATGTTAGATTCGAAAGTTGCACAGGTTTCTGTTCATAACAGATTGTATCTTAACACGTCAAACAGAAGGGTATCTCTAAAAATCAGGATTTTTTTGCAGTCCGTTTTTCGCAGATCCCGTAAATTTTTTCGGAGTTTCCTATGCTGGCACGCATCCAGGTTGGCATCAAACCTGTTTTTACCGACTCATTCGGCGAAAAAACCAGAAAAAAAATCAGGGGCGACCTGAAAATACCGGTGGAATCGGTCCGCACCATCAAGGTTTTCACCGTGGAGGCGGACATCAGCCGGGAAGAGCTGCAGGCCGCGGCCAGCGGCCCGTTCTGCGACCCGGTCACCCAGGATTACTCGCTGCGGCCGCTGGCGCTTGACTGGAACCTTGACTTTGACTGGCTGATCGAGATCGGCTTCCGGCCGGGCGTCACCGACAACGAAGGGCACACCTCGGCCCAGGCCCTGGAGCTGCTCATCGGCCGCAAACTGGGCCGGGATGAGGCGGTCTACACCTCCTGCCAATACCTTTTGTCCGGCAACATCAGCCGGGAGGACGCGGAAACCATTGCCCGCAAAAGCCTGGCCAACGAACTGATCCAGCGCTTCACCATCGTCTCCCGGGCGGATTTCGTCAAGGCCGGCGGCCTCAAACCCTTTGCCCCCAAGGTGGTGGACCAGAGCGCAGCCAGGGTGGCGGAAATTGATCTGAACGTGGCGGATGAAGAGCTGCTGCGCATCAGCAAGGAGGGTGTGCTGGCCCTGACCCTGGAGGAGATGAAGCTGATCCACGATTATCTGGCCCGGCCGGACGTGGCGGCCCGCCGCCGGGAGCACGGCCTGAGCGACAAGGTCACCGACGTGGAGCTGGAGGCCCTGGCCCAGACCTGGTCGGAGCACTGCAAACATAAGATCTTTTCCGGCAATATCGACTACGAAGACGGCCAGACCGGCGAAAAATCACAGATCTCCAACCTGTTCAACACCTGCATCCGCCAGCCGACCAGCGACATCCGGGCCAGGATGGGCGACAAAGACTGGTGCCTGTCCGTATTCAAGGACAATGCCGGGGTGATCAAATTTGACGACAACTGGAATGTGGTCTTCAAGGTCGAGACCCACAACAGCCCCTCGGCCCTTGACCCATACGGCGGCGCGCTCACCGGCATCGTCGGCGTCAACCGCGATCCGTTCGGCACCGGCATGGGCGCCAAGCTCATCTGCAACACCAACATGTTCTGTTTCGCCACCCCCTTTTACGACAAGCCGATCCAGGCCCGGCTGCTGCATCCGAAACGCATTTTCGAGGGGGTGCGGGAAGGGGTGGAGCACGGCGGCAACAAGAGCGGCATCCCGACGGTGAACGGCTCCCTGTACTTCGACGACCGCTTTGCCGGCAAGCCCCTGGTCTTCTGCGGCACGGTGGGCATCATGCCCGCGGTGATCAACGGCAAGCCGTCCCACGAGAAAAAGGCCATGCCGGGCGACATCATTGTCATGACCGGCGGCCGCATCGGCAAGGACGGCATCCACGGCGCCACCTTTTCCTCGGAAGAGCTCAATGAAAATTCCCCGGCCACGGCGGTGCAGATCGGTGACCCGATCACCCAGAAGAAGATGTTCGACTGCCTGCTCAAAGCCAGGGACCGGGGCCTGTACCGCTGCATCACCGACAACGGCGCCGGCGGCCTCTCCTCCTCGGTGGGGGAGATGGGCGGCGACACCAACGGCTTTGAGCTGCATCTCGATCAGGCACCGCTCAAATATGCGGGCCTGCAGCCGTGGGAGATTTTTCTGTCCGAGGCCCAGGAACGCATGACGCTCGCCGTGCCGCCGGAAACACTCGACGATTTTCTGGCCCTGTGCCGCAAAATGGATGTGGAGGCCACGGTGCTCGGCACCTTCCGGGATTCGGGAATCTTCCATTGCCTCTACCAGGGGAAAACCGTGGCCTATCTGGACATGGATTTCGTCCATGAAGGGCTGCCGCCCATGCAGATGGTGGCCAGATGGGAGCAGAAAACCTATGAGGAACCGCGGCTGCCCGCCGCGCCCGAACTGGGCGCCGAACTGCGGGGCATGCTCGGCCGGCTCAACATCTGCAGCAAGGAGTATGTGGTCCGCCAGTATGACCATGAGGTGCAGGGCGGCAGCATCGTCAAACCGCTCACCGGCGCGGCCAACGACGGGCCGTCTGATGCGGCGGTGATCCGGCCGGTGTTCGACTCCTTTGCCGGCCTGGTCATCGCCCACGGCGTCTGCCCCCGCTATTCGGATATCGACACCTATCACATGGTGGCCTGCAGCATGGATGAGGCCGTCCGCAACGCCCTGTGCGTCGGCGCAAATCTTGCGGTCATGGCCGGCCTGGACAACTTCTGCTGGTGCGACCCGATATTGTCCGACAAAACACCGGATGGCGACTACAAACTGGCCCAGCTGGGAACTCGGGGCCTCGGAATATGCCGTGCGTCATGGCGCCATCGGCAACAGGGTGCCGAAAGTGCGGGAGCAGGATGCCCTGCCCCGCTACCGCTGCCTGGAAAAAGCCATAGACCAAGGGCTGGTGGCCTCCTGTCACGACTGCTCGGACGGCGGTTTGGGCGTGGCCCTGGCGGAAAGCGGTTTTGCCGGCGGCCTGGGGCTCGATGTTGATCTGCGTAAAGTGCCGGCGCAAGGCATCGACCGCGATGACGTGCTGCTCTTTTCCGAGTCCCAGAGCCGTTTCGTGGTCACCGTGGCCCCGATTCATGCTGCCGCCTTTGAGCAAGCCATGGCCGATACCGGCTGGGCCCGGGTGGGCGTGGTGACCGGGGAACCCCTGTTGACAGTCACCGGTCTGCACGGCAGCCGTGTCCTTGCGGAAAAGATGGCGGCCTTGAAAAAGGCGTGGCAGGAGACCCTGGCGTTTTGAACGATACCCTTTTCATCAACACCATCCAGGACGGCCAGCAGATCGATGGCGTCTTTCTCCTCAAGGAGATGAGCCGCGCCGAAACCAGGGC
>JACQYM010000253.1:0-8494 GCA_016208225.1 Deltaproteobacteria bacterium
AAACGGCATAAGGAGCCGTAGCGAAATTAAAAAAAATGGCCATGTTATTTCGTAACGGCTCCTAAATCCCAACTCCCCGATCCGCAATCCCAAATCGCAGCACCGGCTTGATGGTGTCGCCCTGTTTTGCGTCTGCAATGGCCTGATTGATCTCCTTGAAATCATAGAATCGCACCAGCCGGTCAAAGGGAAACCGGCCGGCCCGGTACAGGTCGATCAGTTGCGGAATAAAGTGCTGCGGCACGGCGTCGCCCTGGATGATGCCGATGGTCTTTCTCCCCGCGGACAGGGTGCCCGGGCCGCTGCCGCCGGCAATGAGCGCCACGGTGCCGTGGGGATTCAGGACATCGATGGCAAGATCCAGCAGCTGCGGACTGCCGGTGATTTCCAGGACAAAATCAACGCCGCGGCCGGTGATCCGGCGGATGCTGGCCGCGACATCCTCATGGCAGCTGTTGATGACATGGGTGGCGCCCAGTTCGCTGGCCAGCGCCAGCCGCCGCGGGTTGAGATCCACGCCGATGATGAACTCCGCGCCGGCCACGGCTGCCGCCATGACCGCCGCCAGGCCGACCGCGCCGGTGCCGAAAATGGCGATGCTCTGGCCCGGACGGACGGCCAGCGAGTTCAGCACCGTGCCGGCCCCGGTCTGCAGGCCGCAGCCCAGCGGCGCAAGCAGCGCAAGGGGCAGCCCTTTATCGACCTTGACCATGTTGCGGCCGGTGGCCAGGGCATGGGTGGCAAATGAAGACTGGCCGAAAAAATGGCCGTGGACACCGCTGCGCTGCAGGGCATTACTGCCATCGAGCCTGGCAAAGCCGAAATTCGCCGCCATGAACTGGTCGCAGCGGGTCGGACGGCCGGCCAGGCATGACCCGCAATGTCCGCAGGATTGATAGGAGAGCACGACATGCTCGCCGGGACTGACATCCTGCACGCCGGCACCGACCCGCTCCACCACGCCCGCCCCCTCATGGCCCAGCACCAGCGGCCCGTCGGCCTCGGTCCAGGAGTCGCAGAAGTCGATATCCGTGTGGCAGATGCCCGAGCCGGCAAGACGCACCAGCACCTCGTCATCCCGCGGGCCTTCCAGTTCCAGGGATTCGATGCGCAGTGGCCCGCCCCTGCGGCGCAGCACGGCCGCCTCTATTCTGTGGGTCTGCGGGTCGGCTTGGTGATTCACGGTTGTTTCACCACAGAGCACACGGAGATCACAGAGAAAATATTTTTTTTATTATTGAGCCCCTCGCAAATATCATTTCGTCATTTCCACCTGTTGTTTATATGAAAGACTCTTCAAGCTTGGTTGTTCCCGTTCATGCCTGGTTGTTCCCGGGCCCCCGGAGATGGGGATCGTTGTTATTCCCTCCCCTTCAAGGGGAGGGTCAGGGTGGGGATGGGGTAGCGGTTGAGCGGATGGCCCCACCCCATCCCCTTCCCGGCCTCCCCCTTGAAGAGGGAAGAGCCTGCAAAAGTTAGCTCTGTGTCCTCTGTGCTCTCTGTGGTAAATTCCCGGTTTTTACGAATTCGTATACTTCATCATGGGAACAGAGGTATCTGCTTGTCAAGGAAAAGTCCGGCCTTTTTTTTGCATAAAACACAAAGGCAGGCGGGCCAACGGCTCCGGCCGTTTTCCTGTCATTCAGTTGCCTTTTATTGGCAAAGGTCATGGGATATGATGTCAGTCGGAACAGAAAATAAAAAATGATCAGGAGATGAGAACCATGCGTATCGGAATTCTTGCAGTTGTCATGCTGCTCGTGGGCTGCGCCGCGGCGTTTGCCGATCAGGCCGCGGAAAAACGTTTTGTCGCCGCCATCGATGCCGACGGGGTGCAGCGGGTGCGGATGACGGGCGGGGAATACTATTTTGACCCCAATGTGGTGGTGGTGAAGGTCAATGTGCCCGTGGAGCTGCACGTTAAAAAGGCGGACGGCGTCACGCCCCATAATATCGAGCTCAAGGCGCCGGAGGCGGGCATTGATTTTGCCGAGAGTCTGGGCAGCGAAGAGAAAATCATCAGTTTCACCCCGACCAGGACCGGCAGCTATCCCTTTGAGTGCACAAAACAGTTTCTCTTTTTTGAGAGCCACAAGGATCGGGGCATGCACGGCATGCTTGAGGTCGTGCAATAACGCGGGGGGAACGGAACATGATCCCCATCGGCGCGGAGGCCCCGCAGGCGATCAGGCAGGTGATTCCCTGGCTGGCCCTGGGGCACGGCATCTTCAATGCCCTGGTGCTGCTTTGCTTCTGCTACCAGGGCTGGCTGGGCCATGGTATCCGGCGCAACCGGCTGGCCGGCGCTCCGCCGCCTCTGCCCGTGGTGCGCCGGCACCGCCAAAACGGTCCGTGGCTCGTGGTGCTCGGCTGGTCCGGTTTTCTGGCCGGAGTGATCATTGTATTGATTGACGAGGGGAGGGTGGCGGAGCACCCCCTGCATTTCAGTCTCGGGCTGGCGATTGTGCTGGCCCAGGGCGGGGCCTGGGCCGCTTCCCGCAACATCAGGGGCCGCGGTCCAGCCGGCCGCGGTCTGCATCGCCTGCTGGGCATCCTCGTCCTCTGCCTCTACCCGGTGCAGGTCCTTGTCGGTCTCGGCATCCTGTTGTAGAATGGGCGTTAGTGCCGGCAAGGCCGGAGCGGCAGCCGGGGCGGGGAGGGAATTCTGTCCGGCATGGTTCGTTTTCACCAGCCATTCTTTCACCCGGCAACCGGTCAAGCAAGCAAATTCAAGTTATAGTGGTATAACGATCATGAGCTGGAAATACCTTTTCACGTCAGATCAGAATATGTCCCCGACCGAGGCGCGGGTCTTCATGAAAAAGCACCCGGTCGGAGAATACCAGCTGCTGGATGTCAGACAGCCGAAGGAATATGAACGCAAACATCTGCCCGGCGCCATTCACATCCCGATGCTGGACCTTTTTGCAAGAATTTCGGAATTGAATCCGCAGCTGCCGACCCTGGTCTATTGCCATTGCGGGATGCGCAGTAAAGCCGCCTGCCAGGTGCTGAAGGGACACGGTTTTCGCCAGGTGATTCGCATCAGGGGCGGCATCAGGGCATGGAATGATTTGGTTCTATCCGGCCACGAGAGCAAGGGTATGGAATTTTTCATCTCCGATGAGTTTGAAAATGTCTTTCAAATGGCCTATATGATGGAGGCGGGGTTGAAGCAGTTCTATCTGGCCATGATGGATATGGTGGCGCCGCAGGAACAGAAGTCCCTGCTCAAGCTCATGGCGGATTTTGAAGACGGCCACATGGCCAAGCTCCTGCGTCAGTATCGGGACGAGATCAGCGCCGTTGCGGCAGTGGATGACTTTGTTCCCATGGAAGGGGGATTTGACAAGGAAAAAACCCTGCGGGCGTACAGCGATTATCTGGAAAACATTGAAGATATCATCCATCTGGGCATGATGCTGGAAACCCAGGCATATGATCTTTACAGCCGCCTGGCCCGGAAAAATGAACAACCCAGGCTGCAGCAATTCTACCTGCATATGGCTGACGAGGAAAAAATGCATCTCAGCCAGTTGAGCCGGGCCCTGGACAAGGTTCTGGCCGGCCAGAGCCTCGGGCTGGCGCAGGTATGAGGGCGAAAACCGATGTGAGGCGACGGTTCCGGGGTATTCCCGGCTGTCGCCTTGGAAAACATCCGGTGCCGCGGCAGGGGCGGGTTTTATCCCCGCCCGTGTGCACTCTGCCGCCGTTTTTTACGGCCGTTACAGCCCGATGGAAAACATGGTATCCAGGTCATGCCGGGAAAATGCCTTGAAGGCGAGCATGGTTTCCGTCTTGAGGATGGCCGAGATCTTGAGCAGATGATTGGTCACCAGCTCGGAAAGGTCTTCGTTGGCGCGCACGCGGACGATGGCCACGAGATCATAGTTGCCGCTCACCGAGTACACCTCGGAGATGCCCTCGGTTTCGGCCAGCTTTTCTGCTGTTTCGTTTATTTTTGATCGTTCGACATTCATCAGAATAATCGCAGTCACCATGGCATTCTCCTCTCTATTTGCAGGCAAGGGTCTTGAAAATTGCAGCCGGCGCGGCCCGGAACAAACGGGGCGGTCATCAAGGCATTTCAGGCGCAGCATATTCTACTTTTTCCCTCGATAAAGATCCAGCCGTTTTCCGGCGAACTCCGTAGAGTGACGACTTTTTACAGGACCATCACCGTTGCTGTGGTATACGTAAACCGTGAAAGTGCTATTGCCAACGACTTCGCGAATCTGAGTGAATAGCTCCTGTGGTTATTGCCGACGGATGCCAGCAGGCGTGGATCAATGACAAGCAAGGCATTGAGATTGGTTTATGATTTGCATTAATTATATACCAGTGGTATATAATTGTCTTATTATCTAAACAAGTCTCCTTGTATGACAGGCAGATGCGGGTTTGAAAATCAGCAGAAAGATAAACCATGGGTCTACCAACTCACGAGAATACCGAACGCCCCTTGAGTCGGCTGCTGAATGCGCTGCCCGAGGGCGTGGCCGTGCCCAGCGCCTGGCTGACGGCGAACGGGATTTCGCCCCAACTGGTGCGCAAGTATGTGGCCGGGGGCTGGCTGCGGCCTTTGGCGCGGGGTGTTTACGCCCGCCCGGTCCTTCCGGTGGAGTGGCAGGGGGTTGTGTTGGGTTTACAGCGTTTGGACGGGTGCCAGGTGCATGTGGGCGGTGTTTCGGCGCTTAATCTTCAGGGTCAGGCCCACTATCTGCCGTTGGGCAATGAGGCGCGTGTCCATCTGTGGAGTCACGCCCGCACGGCGATGCGCCTGCCGCTCTGGGTGACCGCCATTCAATTGCCCCAGGCCCTAGTGTTGCATGGTGCGCGACTGTTCGGCCCGGAAACCGGGGCCCAGGGGCTGGCTGGGACGCCAACCGGCTTGCGCGACTGGACGCTTGCCGTGGCGGCGCCGGAGCGGGCGATCATGGAGGTGCTGAGTCTAGTGGACGAGACGGCGGCGAGTTTCATCCACGCCGCCGAGCTGTTCGAGGCGCTGACGGTGCTGCGGCCCGCCGTGGTGCAGCGTCTGCTGGAAGGCTGTCGCAGCATCAAGGTGCGGCGGCTGTTTCTGTTCCTGGCCGGCCGGCAGAACTATGCGTGGTGCCGAAAGCTGCAACCTGCGCGCATTGCGCTGGGCAGCGGCAAGCGAATGGTGACGCGCGGCGGACGGTTGAACAAACGTTTTCTGATCACGGTACAGGAGGGCATGGATGCTGGATCCGGCTAATCCCTATTACCGGCAGGTGGCGCTGCTGCTGGATATGCTGCCGCTGGTGGCGAACGAGGATTGTTTCGCGCTCAAGGGCGGTACGGCCATCAACCTGTTTCTGCGCGACCTGCCGCGTCTGTCGGTGGATATCGATCTGACTTACCTGCCGGTGCGGGATCGGGCCATCAGTCTCTCAGAGGTCGGCGCGGCACTGGAGAAAATCGCGGCGATCGCCGAGGACAGGTTGCGCGGAGTTCGCGTACAGCGCCGTAAAGTGGATGGGCAGGTGATCAAACTGTTCGTCGCCCGTGGCGGAGTTCAGGTGAAGATTGAAGTATCGTCGGTGCTGCGCGGGACCGTGCGCGAGCCGCTGCTGCGCAGTGTTGTCCCGGCAGTGGCGGCGCAGTTCGGCGAGGTTGAGATGCTGGTGCTGCATGCACACGACATTTACGCAGGTAAGCTGTGCGCCGCGCTTGACCGGCAGCACCCGCGCGATCTTTTCGATGTTCAACTTTTACTGGAGAGTGAAGGGATCGACGACGATCTGCTGGAGGTCTTCGTGGTGTATCTGACAAGCAGCGACCGGCCGCTTGCCGACCTGTTGGCGCCCATCCGGCAGCCGATTGCGGCCATTTTTGAGGAGCAGTTTCGCGGCATGACGTTTATGCCGGTTTCGCTCGACGAGTTGGAGAAAACACGGGAAGCGCTGATCGCGCAGGTTCAGCAGCGACTCACCGGGCGGCAACGGCAATTTTTGCTTGGTTTCAAGGCGGGAGAGCCGGACTGGAGCTTGTTGAATTTAGCGCGAGTGGCTGAATTGCCGGCAGTGCGGTGGAAGCTGCAAAACATCCGGCGCATGACGCCGGCGAAACACCGGCAGGCCCTCGATCGCCTGCGTGCCGTCCTCTATGGGGACAACCATGTCTGATACCTCCATGTCGACAATCCCTTTCTGGGCCAGCTTGCCGCACTGGGCTGGACGTCGCAGCGGTATGAAATGGGCGTGATAATGAAGTCAGGGTCATTGTATTATATTGCGGCTGTAAAATACAGTGAGCATCTTATTTATTTCCAGCGATACCGGATACTAACAGGTATGAATACCGGCTTAATTTCTTAATTTTTTCAGGAGAAAAAGATGAAACCGGAAGAGATGTCTTCGATAGCAGGGCGCTCGTTCTTCTGCTCGTGGAGCGGGGCAAGGACTCATGCCTGGCCCTGTATCATGCGATGCAGCAGGGCGGCAGGCCGCAATGTCTGTTCAATATGCTGGCGGAGGACGGTCAGAGTTCACGTTCGCACGGACTGCCCAAGGGGCTGCTGGAACAGCAGGCGCAGCATCTGGGCCTGCCGATTTTATTCAATGCCGCCACCTGGGACCAGTATGAAACGAAATTTCAGGAGACGCTGCGGGAATGCCGGTCGCAAGGCATCGACAACGGCGTTTTCGGCGACATCGATGTCGAGCCGCATCGTGAATGGTGCTTGCGCGTCTGCAAGGCCGAAGGAATGGGAGTATTCCATCCGCTCTGGCAGCGTTCGCGTCAGGAACTGTTACGGGAATTCATTGATCTGGGCTTTAAAGCCATGATCGTGGTGACCCAGGCCGACAAATTAGGACCGGAATGGCTGGGCAGGACAATCGACGGGCCGGCGATGCGGGAGCTGGCGCAGACGGGAATAGACATCTGCGGCGAACTGGGCGAGTACCACACCCTGGTGACCGGCGGGCCGCTTTTCAAGGCAGAGCTGACCTTCACCAGGAAAGAGGTGGTCCGCGACGGCGGCTATTGGTTCCTGCAGCTGGCTCCATGATGAAAGAAAAAAAATCTGTCTTCTTTTCTCGCCCTTTTATAGGGGAATTGGACAAAAAATTGCGTGGAGAGTATGATGAGGAAAAAGAAAGATCATTCTTGAGGTATCTTAATGAAAAATTTTAAAATTGTAGTCGAAAAGCATCCTGATACATACGTTGCCTACCCTCTAGGGTTTAAAGGGGTGGTTGTTGGGCAAGGTGATACATACGAAGCTGCTCTTGCTGATGTAAAGTCTGCAATAAAGTTCCACACTGAAACATTTGGGGAAGATGCGGTTGAAATTGAGCCGCCTATACTGGAAGCATTTATCGCTGAAGCGGCAGTTGCTATCTGATGTCAAGATTCCCGGTTGACGCTCCACTGCGTAAGGTCATTGCCGCTCTGGAAAGTCTTGGCTTCCAACTGCTAAGGGAAGGGAACCATATAGCAATGGTACGGAAAAATCAGGACGGGTCAAAGACCCCTTTGACCATGCCTCATCACCCCACAATCAAAAGCTCAACTTTACGTACTATCCTCACTCAGGCTGGTATTGCTCGCGAAGAGTTCTTGCGGGTTTATAATAAATAAATATGGCTCCCGCCGAACAAAAGTTGATGTTGACCGGTAGGGCCGCAACAGATCATTCGTAATCCACGGGAATGGTTGGTCTGCCTTTCTGATTATTGACTGACGCGGCACGGCTGAATTTCGCCGGCAACGGCACCACCCGCCGCGTGCCGGTCGCCGGATTTTCATCGACCAGCAGTGGGCATTCATAGCTTTTCTCCAGCAGTTTTTCCTCAAGCACCACGTCGGGCGGGCCGATTTTCATCACCCGGCCCTCTTTCATGAGCAGCAGCCGGTCGGCATACATGGCGGCCAGGTTGATGTCGTGGGAGACCATGCAGATGGTGATCTTTCTTTCCTGCCGCAGGTTTTCCAGCAGATCCATGATCCGTATCTGATGGGCCAGATCCAGCGACGCCGTCGGTTCGTCCAGAAAAAGCAGGCGCGGCTGCTGGCAGATGGCCCTGGCAATGATGACCCGCTGCCGTTCCCCGCCGGAGAGCTGCTCCAGGGTCCGGCCGGCCAGATGGATGGTGTCGGTGGCCTGCATGGCCTGGCGGGCGATGGCATAATCTTCTTCCTGCTCCACGGCCAGCAGCCCGAGATGGGGGGAGCGGCCCATGAGCACCGTATCCGCCACCTTGAACGGAAAGTGCGTTTCCAGCCCCTGGGGCACCAGAGCGGCGAGGCGGGCCAGCTCCCGCCGGGAATAGGCGTCCTGCGGTCGGCCGAAAAGGGAGATGGCGCCCGCCTCTATCCTTTCCGTGGCAATGAGGGCCTTGAGCAGGGACGATTTGCCCGCACCGTTGGGGCCGATGATAATGAAAAATTCCTCGCTGCCGATCGTAAGGCTGATGTCGTGCAGCACCTCCTTGTCGCCGTAAGAGAGGCGGATACGGTCCGCGTT
>JACQYM010000253.1:8551-10562 GCA_016208225.1 Deltaproteobacteria bacterium
ACCGCCGTCATTGCCGCACCCGCCAGAGCAGAAAGATAAAGAGCGGCGCGCCGATCATGGCGGTGATGATGCCCACCGGCAGTTCGCCGCCGGTGGAAAGGGTGCGGGCCAGCAGGTCGCAGAAGACCAGATAGGTCGCCCCGCCGAGCAGGCTGGCCGGCACCAGCAGCCGGTGGTCCGGACCGATGGTCAGCCGCAGGATGTGCGGGATGACCAGGCCGACAAAACCCACCAGTCCGGAGAGACAGACCACCAGGCTCACCATGAAGGTGGCGGTGATGAGCAGGGTCAGGGAGATCTGCCGCACGTTGACGCCCAGCGAGGCGGCCGCATCCCGGCCGGCCAGCAGCAGGTTCATCGGCCGGGCCAGGATGAAGATGATCAAGTAGCAGGGCAGGATCAGGCCGAAAAGAGGCAGCCGGGCCGCATCGGCCATGGCCAGATCGCCCATGAGCCAGAAGAGGATGTGGTGCAGCCGGTTGCTGTCCGACATGGAGATGAAAAACATGATGAGCGCCCCGGCAAAGGCGTTCATCATTACCCCGGCCAGCAGCAGGGAGTCCTTGCCCCCGGCCCTGGCCCCGCTGGCCAGCAGCATGACGATCCCCAGGGTGGCCATGCTGCCGGCAAAGGCGCTGGCCGTCACGCCGGGGAAAAAAGGGATGCCGATCAGCATGCCGGCAATGGCGCCCACCGCGGCGCCGCCGGAAACGCCGAGAATATACGGCTCGGCCAGCGGGTTGCGCAGCAGGACCTGAAAGACCAGGCCGCCCAGGGACAGGGTGGCGCCGACCATGGCGGCCAGCAGGACGCGGGGCAGCCTGATTTTCCAGATGATGGTGTGCTCGGTGGAGCCCGGCTCGGACAGGGCGCGGACAAAATCGATGATCGCCAGCGGGCTTTTATTCGACGAGCCGATGGCCGCGGCCAGCAGCAGGGCCGCAGCCAGCAGCAGGCCGAGGAGCAGGCAGATCAGCAGCAGCCGGCCGGTGATTCTGGTAAAAAGAAGATCGGTCACAATGCCTCGTACACGATTCAGCGGGACAAGATATCGGCCAGCAGTTCCAGGCCGTGGACCAGTCTGGGAGTGGGCCGGTCAAAGAGCGCGGCGCTCACCACATGGAGACGGTTATCGCGCACCGCCGGCAGCTCCGGCCATTTCCGCCACTCGGCCTTCAGCTCCTCTTCGCTGTATCCGCCCGCCATGGAGGCAATGATGACAATGTCCGGCTGCATGCGCAGCACCTCTTCCCAGGAGTAGCGGGGATAGGCGGTGGGGCCGGCGGCCAGGTTGATGCCGCCGGCCCGGGTAATGAGCTGGTCGATGAAGGTGTTGGAGCCGGCCGAGATGATGGGCGAGGCGTCAATCTGGAAAAAGACCCGGGGCTTGCGGCTGGCCCGGGCGACCCGTTCCTCGGCTTTTTCGATTGTGCCGCGCATGTCGGCCACGATGGCGGCCGCCTTTTCCGGGGCGTCCAGCACCTTGCCGAGCATCTGCACGGCCTCCATGATCTCCTCAAGATTGCGCGGGTCGATGGTGTAGACGGGGATGCCGAGGGCGGTGATTTTATCGACGATATGTTTGGGATTGCCGTCCCGCACCGCCAGGCAGAGGTCCGGTTTGAGGCTGACGATTTTTTCCAGATCCGGATGGACGTAGGAGCCGACCTTGGGCAATTTCGCCGCGGCCGGCGGCTCGTCGCTGAACAGGGTCACCCCCTGCAGCCGGTCGCCCGCGTCCAGGGCAAACACCATTTCCGTGAGGCTGGGCATGAGCGAGACGATCCGTACCGGCCGGGACGCGATGTCAACCTGGCGGCCCACCTGATCGACAAAAACCTCGGCCTTGGCCGCGACGGCAAAAAACAGGGTGATGAACAGGCCGGCGGCCGCTCCCCGCAGCCATTTTGGCTGTAGGAGCGGGCCATGCCCGCGATCATTTGTATTCCGGCTCATGCGGGTATCGCGGGCATGGCCCGCTCCTACCGACGATTGGATAGCTAACCTCCTA
>JACQYM010000254.1 GCA_016208225.1 Deltaproteobacteria bacterium
ATCACTTGGCGTGACGAGCATCAGAGTCCGGTGAGAATCAACGGCCCCGTTTGCCTGGGCGGGGGGCGGTTTTACGGCCTCGGCCTGTTTGCGGCTTTTTTTTAATGATGGGTAGACCCATTACGGTAATGGACAGGTCGGATTACATGATACACCCGGCGCAACCAGATCTGCCAAATAACCAAATTATCGAAAATTTCGATGCAGCCCGTGGGTTGCGTTAGCAGTCTCACCGCGCTCTGTTCAGTACCCCCTGAGGGGTATAACGCAACATTTCAGGGTACTTTTCGATGTCGCGTTACGGCTGGGGCCTAACGCGACCTACCATATGACAAAGCGGCCGTAGGTCGGGGTTAGGCGGCCGTATCGTCGTAACCCGACAATATTACAATTCTGCGGAGGATTTTTCATGCGCTACCGGCGGGCATTCATACCAGGCGGCTCTTTTTTCTTCACCTTGGTGACGGAGAAGCGGCGCCCTCTGCTGGCCTCTGCCGAGGCGGTTGATGTGTTGCGCCAAGCGTTCCGCACCGTGAAAGCGTCCCGGCCGTTTGAACTGGATGCCATTGTGGTGCTGCCCGATCACCTGCATTGATCTGGACCATGCCGCCTACCGCGCCCTACAGGCTTAAACCGGCACAGAGCAATAGTGGCGCTTTGTTAAATGAGCCAGTTTTCGACGGTTAATCCAGGTACACGGGAAAATTCACGCTCGTTATGGGTTACCATGATGAGATCGAGGGCTCTGGCATGGGCCGCGATAAGCAGGTCGTTATGGCCGATGGGTTGGCCGATGTGATGCAGATGGGTGCGGATTTCGGCGTAATGATGGTCAACCGGTTCTTCCAGAGACAAAATTGTCATGGCGGATAAAATTTTTTCCAATTGAAGGGTAAGTCTTGTTGAACCTTTTTTTGCAGCCCCGAAACGGAGTTCACAAGCGACAACTATGCTGGTGCATACTGAATCTTCACCCACAGTGGCGATCCTATGCGTAACGATTCCTGATGGCGTTTTGACAAGATGAGACAGAATGTTCGTGTCGAGCAGATATCTGGACTGGCCCATATCAAAACACCACATCACCATCAGTTACGAGCGGGTCTTCCACATCAGGAAACTCTTCATCGAGAGGAGGTAATGTGGCAAGCAGCGCCAGCAGAGACGGCTTCTTTACGGCCTCAACTATGAGGCGGTCCCCTTCCTTGCGGATCACGGCTTCATTGCCCGGCAGTTCAAGATCACGAGGTATACGGAGGGCCTGATTTGTGCCGTTTCTGAACAGACGAATATGACGATCGGTTTGCATGACAACCTCCTTTAATAAAGCATATGTTGAACATATGCTACCATATCGGATCAGTAATGCAAATGGTTAAAATGTTGCCGAGATTTCGAAATGCAGGTGCGGCAATCATCAATCTCTTTTCAAGGTCCGTAATGCTATGACTGATTACCAGAACAACGCAAACGGCAATACCCTTCCCTCCATTCCGGCCCGAATGTTGAACGAGTTTGTCTACTGTCCCCGGCTCGGCTACCAGATGTGGGTGCAATCCGAGTTCGCGGACAGCGCCGACACCGTGGATGGCAAGGCGAAACATAAACGGGTGGACAAGCAGTCCGGGTCCCTGCCCGATGCGCCGGAGGAATCGGAAAACATTCACGCCCGCTCGGTGTGGCTCACCTCGGATGAGCTCGGCCTCACCGCGAAAATTGATCTGGTGGAAGGCGAAGGCCGGCGGGTAACGCCGGTGGACTACAAACGCGGCAAACGGCCGCATGTGGCGGCCGGGGCCTACGAACCGGAACGGGTGCAGCTCTGCGCCCAGGGACTCCTTCTGCGGGAACACGGCTTTGCGTGCCCGGCGGGCGTGCTCTACTTCGTGGCCTCGCGGGAGCGGGTCCAGGTCGAGTTTGATGATCAGCTGGTGGCACGGACCATGGAAGCGATGAAGGAATTCCGGCGGATGGCAGAAAAGGAGGAGATCCCGCCCCCGCTTGCCGACAGCCCCAAATGCCCCCGCTGCTCGCTGGTCGGCATCTGTCTGCCCGACGAGGTGGGCTTTCTGGAGCATAGCGGACTGGAACCTCGTCCGTTGGTCCCGGCCCTGGAAAGCGGCCTGCCGCTCTACGTCCAGTCGCCCAGGGCATATGTGCGGAAAAGCGGCGAGACGCTGGTCATCGAAGAGGAGAAGAAAAAGGTGGCCGAAGCCAGACTCGGGGAAGTATCTCAACTGGTGCTGTTCGGCTCCAGCGGCATCTCCACCCCGGCGCTGCAGGAATGCATGCGGCGGGAAATCCCGGTAACCTTCATGAGCTATGGCGGTTGGTTCATCGGCCACACGATGGGCTCCGGTCATCGCAATGTGGAAATCCGTACCTGTCAGTACCGGTCAAGTTTTGATACGGAACGTTGCCTGAAGCTTTCCAGGTCGCTGGTGGCGGCTAAAATCGCCAATTGCCGCATCATGCTGCGAAGAAACCGCAAGACCGATGATCCAGCCACACAGGAGGCGCTTCTCTCCATGCAGGGTGATATGAAACAGGCCATGCGGGCGGGATCTCTTGCCTCCCTTCTCGGCATCGAAGGCAGCGGCGCCAGCCGCTATTTTCGGCAATTTTCCACTATGCTTGCCGGAAACGGTGATAACGCTCCGGACTTTGATTTCAAGAGCCGTAACCGCAGGCCGCCCCGCGATCCGATCAACGCCCTTCTCTCTTTTGCCTATGCCATGCTGGCCCGTGAGTGGACGGTGACTCTCTCGGCGGTTGGTCTTGATCCCTATCGAGGGTTTTACCATCAACCCCGCTTCGGCCGGCCGGCCCTGGCGCTGGACATGATGGAACCCTTTCGCCCCCTGGTTGCGGATTCGGCGGTGATCATGGCGGTGAACAACGGTGAGGTGAAGCGGGAGGATTTTTTGCATGCCGCCGGGAGCTGTGCCATGAAGGAAGGGGCACGCAGGCGTTTCATCGCCTGCTTCGACCGACGGATGGAACAGGAGGTGACGCACCCTATCTTCGGCTACCGAATCAGTTACCGCAGGGTTTTTGAAGTTCAGGCCCGGCTCCTGTCCCGTTTTCTCGCGAACGAGATTCCCCGCTATCCGAATTTTCTGACCCGATGAAAGGGGGGCAACTCGGATAGCTGATAGCTGATAGCTCATAGCTGATGGCATGGTTGAAGAGGGTCAGGTAGGCAAAAGGCAGAAAAAAAGACGAGATTCTCCGGCTGATGAAAGCAAAAGACGAACGATTTTATCTGGTAAGCTACGACATCCGCGACGACCGCCGCTGGCGCCGCATTTATCGCACCCTTCGCGGTTATGGCCAGTGGCTGCAGCTCTCGGTCTTCCACTGTCGTCTGACCAGACGGCGACTGGTGAGTCTGGAGGCTGCGGTGCGGGAAATCGTCAACCACGGCGAGGACCATGTGCTCATCATTGATCTCGGCCCGGCCGCGGGTGGGACAGAGCCGGCTGTGTGCAGCATCGGACTCCCCTACAAGCCGCCCGAACGGTTGCCGGTAATCGTCTGATTTCGCCGCCGCCAAACGAGCGGTGCAGTGATGCGCCCATGGCGGGCAGCGCTCGTAACGGCGCAGCTCTTTGATAAAATGGAAAATTTTATTTTAAAATTGGAAAATGCTTTCTTGTCACACATTGAAATTATCGGGTATTATGGACCATTCGCAACAACCGCCGTCACAGCTTGATCAATATGGGCCCGCACGGCGGCAGTTTTCCGGGGCAGAACTGCCCCGGCCTCATTGAAGCGCATTGGTCGGCCAACTGGCCGTACTTCACCACATAGTTTTCCGGGGCAGAACTGCCCCGGCCTCATTGAAGCTCCGAGATTGTTTACCATCGTCGCAATGGTATCCTGCGTTTTCCGGGGCAGAACTGCCCCGGCCTCATTGAAGCCGTTCAGGGAGCCGCTCAACAGCCCCCCGACCAGAAACCGTTTTCCGGGGCAGAACTGCCCCGGCCTCATTGAAGCTTTGATCCTGCCATCAGGCTGATAGAGCCGACGAAGTTTTCCGGGGCAGAACTGCCCCGGCCTCATTGAAGCCGCGGCCTGTGCGACCTCCTCGAACGGGGAAAACTCTG
>JACQYM010000243.1:0-4537 GCA_016208225.1 Deltaproteobacteria bacterium
GAGCACCCGGTTTGCCGAAAAGCTGGGACTGCCGCTGTTTCGGGTGCAGCATCATCATGCCCATGCCGCGGCGGTGATGGCCGAACACGGCCTGGCAGAGGAAACCCTGGCCGTTATCCTCGACGGCAGCGGTTATGGCCCGGACGGCACGGTGTGGGGCGGCGAGATTCTGCTGGCCGGCCTTACCTCTTTTACCCGGCTGGCAAGCCTTGAAGAGATGATGCTGCCCGGCGGGGACGCCGCGGCCCGCGAACCGTGGCGCATGGCCATGGCCGCCCTGTGGGCCGCTTACCGGGGAGAGGAATTGACGCCGGAGGCCCTTGTGCCGGCATTGGCCGGGATTGCGGCGGGGAAGAGGGACGGGCTGCGGCAGATGATGGAGAAAAAAATCAACACGCCGCTCACCTCGAGCTGCGGCAGGCTCTTTGACGCCGTGGCCGCGCTGCTCGGCCTGCGCCTGACGGCGGACTATGAGGGGCAGGCCGCCATGGAGCTTGAGGCCCTGGCCGCACGGGCAGCCGGCAATGACCGGTTGGATCGGGTGCGGGACGCGGCAGGACTTCTGCCGGTTGAACTCGCGGCAGGACCGGCACGGCTGCTCATCCGGACCGTTCCGATGATCCGGGCCATGGTTCGCGCCGTGGAGCAGCGGCAAGACAGCGCCGGGCTGGCCCTTGCCTTCCATCGCTGGCTGGCGGACTCCATCACCTGCGCCGTCCAGAGCTTCGGGAAAAGGCTTGGCAAAAAAAATGTGGTGCTGGGCGGCGGCTGCATGCAGAACGGCCTGCTGCTCGCCGGCCTGGACGAGAGCCTGCGGGCTGCCGGCTTTCAGGTCTTTGCCGGGGAGAAAGCGCCGGCCAATGACGGTGGGCTCGCCCTGGGGCAGGCGGTGGTTGCCGGGATGCGGCAGCTGGAGCGATAAGGCGGCCGTGGGGCGGTTCGCACCTCCTCCCCTTTCAAGGGGGAGGCCGGGAGGGGGATGGGGTGAGTGGGATTGGCTCCTCAGTACCCCCATCCCCACCCTGACCCGCCCCTTGAAGGGGAGGGAAGACACCAACCGCGTCTTCGCAGGCGGGAATAGCGAAATGAAAAAGACTCTTGCCGGCACCTCCTCCCCTTTCAAGGGGGAGGCCGGGAGGGGGATGGGGTGGTCTTCGCAGGCGGGAATAGCGAAATGAAAAAGACTCTTTCCGGCACCTCCTCCCCTTTCAAGGGGGAGGCCGGGAGGGGGATGGGGTGGGCAGGAGGAACAAATTACTATTTTTTCTGTCTTGTAATCTGGATAGTTTTGGGTTTTAAGTTGGCTTCACTTTTTTTGTGATTTTGCAGGAAACTGCCGTCGCCGCTGACGGCTACAACAAATTTTGAAAGTTGGTCACTGGAGAACAGTGCACCGGCCGACGGGTTAAGGGACTGGCAGCTTGCTTGCCGTTAACCAATCAGCCGATCAATTTTCGAATCAAATCATGAGGATCTGTCATGTGTCTGGCTGTACCCATGCGAGTTATTGCCGTAAAGGGGATTGAAAATGATTATTCCATCCCGCAGATAGGGATTGTGGAAGCCCAGGGGATTGAAAAGCAGGTGCGCCTGGATCTGGTCGACCGGTGGCCGGAAATAGGCGATTATCTGATCATCCATGCGGGTTTTGCCATCCATACCCTGGATGCGGCGGAGGCGGAGACCAATCTGCGGCTGCTGCGGGAAATGGCGGCCGGGGTGAGCGCCGAATCCGGCGGGGAAAAGGGATCATTATGAAATACGTCTCTGAATTCAGGGACAAAACGTTCATCGCCCCGCTGGTTGATGAACTGCGCCGTACCATTGACCGGCCCCTGCGCGTCATGGAGGTGTGCGGCACCCATACCATGGCCATTTTCCGCCATGGCCTGCGCGCTATTCTGCCGGAAGGGCTGAACCTGATCTCCGGCCCCGGCTGCCCGGTCTGTGTCACTTCCGCGGCCCATATTGACGGATTTATCGAGGTGGCGGGTCGGCAGGGAGTGCGCGCGGCTATTTTCGGCGATCTTTTCCGGGTGCCGGGCACCCACGGCTCCCTGGCCCGCGCCCAATCCGCCGGCGCCCATGTCGAGGTGGTCTATTCGCCCACGGACGCCCTGGCCCTGGCCCGCAACCATCCGGAAGAAATCGTTGTTTTCCTCTCCGTCGGCTTTGAAACGACCATCCCGCTGGTTGCCGCCACCATTCTGGAGGCGCAGCGCCAGGAGGTGGATAATTTTGCCGTTTTTTCCGCCCACAAGATCATGCCCCCGGCCCTTGCCGCGCTGCTCGGGGATCCGGAGCTGCGCCTTGACGGGCTGCTCTGTCCGGGGCATGTGAGCACCATCATCGGCGCGGCCGCCTATGAACCGCTGGCTGCGGGGCATGGATTGTCCTGCGTGGTTGCGGGCTTTGAGCCGGTGGACATCCTCCAGGCCCTGATCATGGTGGCGAGGCAGGCGCGGGAAGGCCGGTTCGAGGTTGAGAACGCTTACGGCCGGGCCGTGACCTGGGAAGGCAATCCGCGGGCCCGCAAGCTGATGGACCAGGTTTTCGAGCCGGTTGACTGTCAGTGGCGGGGGCTTGGCATCATCCCGGGCAGCGGCATGGCCATCCGCCCGGAATTTGCCCGGTTTGATGCGGAAAAAAGATTCGGCATCCGTCTTGCCGACACGCCGGAACCCAAGGGCTGCATGTGCGGTGAGATCCTGAAGGGGCGCAAAACCCCGGCCGACTGTCCTCTCTTTGCCGGCCGTTGCACGCCGCTTGATCCGGTGGGGCCCTGCATGGTGTCCAGCGAGGGAACCTGTGCCGCGCATTACCGCTTCGGCCAGACCGGATGAACCTTATTGAAGGATAACTTCCGTTTACGGTTTTCAGTTCACGGTTTACGGTTCAAAGCAGTCATTCCGGCGGTGTGTTGAGCCGGAATCCAGCGGTTTTTGCCGTGCTCTGTACATTCTTTACATGCCATCATCAATTAAAAGGATTCATAATGAAACCTGCGGAAACGATTCTCCTCGATCACGGCAGCGGCGGCCGTGCCAGCCAGGAGCTGATCAAAAACATTTTTCTCGCCCAACTCGATAATCCCGTTCTCGCCTGCCTGGAAGACAGCGCCCTGGTTGAGACAGGTGCGGGGAGGCTTGCCTTTACCACGGACAGTTATGTGGTTGACCCGATTTTTTTCCCGGGCGGCGATATCGGCGAACTGGCCATCAACGGCACGATCAATGACCTGGCCATGCGCGGGGCGAAGCCGCTCTGTCTGAGTCTTGGCCTGATTCTGGAGGAAGGCTTTCCCCTGGCGGATCTGCAACGGGTTATCGCCTCGGTGCGTACGGCTTGCAACCGGGCGGATGTGCCGGTGGTCACCGGCGATACCAAGGTCGTGCCCCGCGGCAAGGGGGATAAGATCTTTATCAATACCTCGGGCATCGGCCTTGTTGACCCTGGTCTCGATATTTCTTCCCGGAATGCCGGGCCGGGGGACATGATCATCCTGTCGGGCAGCATGGGGGATCACGGCATAACCATCCTGACCCAGCGGGCCGGCATTTCCCTGCAGGGCAATCTGCGCAGTGACACCCTGGCCCTCCATCGCCTGGTGCAGAAGATGCTCGCCGCCGCGCCCGGCGCGGTGCACACCCTGCGGGACCCGACCAGGGGCGGGGTGGCCACGTCGTTAAATGAGATTGCGGCAGCGGCGCAGGTGGCGGTGGAGCTTGATGAGAATCAGTTGCCGATAAAACCGGAGGTAGGAGCGGCCTGTGAAATTCTCGGCATGGACCCGCTCTATCTGGCCAACGAAGGAAAATGTCTGGCCCTGGTGGCGGCGGAGCATGCCGACCGGCTGCTGGCCCTGATGCGTTCCCTGCCCGAAGGGGCAGACGCGGCCATCATCGGCCGGGTGACCAAAGGCCCGGCCGGCCGGGTGCGGCTCAATACCGCGGCCGGCGGTTCCCGCATCGTGCAATCCCTGACCGGCGAGCCGCTGCCCAGAATCTGCTGATGGAAGAGAAAAATATTGATGAATTCGATAAAAATTTATTTTTCACCACAGAGCACACGGAGATCACAGAGAAATTTTATTTCAGTCTGTTATCTCTGCGTGCTCTGTGTTCTCCGTGGTTAATTTTTTACGGTAAAATCGAGAGTGACAACGCATCCAAAAAAAATAGGTGTTCTCGGCATCGGCAATCTGCTGCTTGGCGATGAGGGCTTTGGCGTGCATGTGATCCGTTATCTGGAAAATCATTGGTTGTTTCCGGAACAGGTCCTTCTGCTGGACGGGGGCACAGCCGGCATTTACATGGCCCCGTTTCTGGAAGAGGTTGACCGGCTGATTGTTGTTGATGTGGTGGCGGGCGACGGACCGCCGGGCGCCATCTGTCTGTTCAGCGGCGACGAACTGCGGGGGGCGAATGTGCAGCTGCGCATGTCCCCCCACCAGCTCGGGCTGCTTGAGGTACTGGAGATCTGCCGTTTGCGCGACCGGGCGCCGGCAGAGGTGCAGTTCATCGGCGTGGTGCCGGCG
>JACQYM010000243.1:4576-5833 GCA_016208225.1 Deltaproteobacteria bacterium
TTGATGTGGCGGCGCTGGTCCTCAGCGCGCTTGAAAAGGAGGGGATCCATGCACGAAATATCTCTGGTGCAGGGGCTGCTGCAGCAGCTTGCTGAACTTGCCGGCAAACACCGGAGCAAATCGATCAGCAAGGTAAAGGTCGAGGTGGGGCCTCTGTCCGGCATTGTCGTCGATTCCTTCCGCTTCGGCTTTGAGGTGCTGGCTGCGGAAAAGGAATTGACAAAGCAGGCGATCCTTGAAATTGTGATTCCGCCGTCCCGGTATAAGTGCTGCTATTGCGGCCATGTCGACGAGAACGGGGCGAACATGCCCGATGCCTGTCCGCAGTGCAGTCATACCCTGCTGGTGCCGGAGGGCGGTGACGGCCTGATCCTGCTGCAGGTTGAAATGGAATGAAAGAGCAGGTAAGAGGCAGAAGGCAAGAGGCAAAAGTGAGGGCAGCAGGGGCGGGTTTCATGCCCGCCTTGCGTAGGGGCAGGTTCCAAACCTGCCCAGGGGTTGGGTTGAGCTCCGCGAAACCCAACAAGACTGCATGCAGGGCAGGATGACATTTGCCGACGTCTGTAAATGTTGGGTTTCGACCCTCAAACCAAGCTACCGGTTACAATAACAGAAGGAAACCAAAATATGTGTGACAGTTGCGGATGTGCAAGTCAGGGTCATAATCATGACCATAAGGTAGTTGAAGTCAATCAGAGCCTGCTGGCGGCCAACGATGCCCTGGCGGCAATAAACCGGGAGCATATTGATGAACTCGGGGCCGTGGCCATTAATCTGATCAGCAGCCCTGGTTCGGGTAAAACCACCCTGCTGGAAAAAACCATCGAACGGCTGGGCGGCGAGCTGCGTATCGGCGTGATCGAGGGCGATATTGAGACGGAACGGGATGCCGACCGCATCCGCGCCAAGGGGGTGCCGGTGGTGCAGCTCACCACCGGCGGGGCCTGCCATCTCGACGCCGCCCTGGTCCATAAGGGCATTCACGCCCTGGAGCATCAGCTGACGGAAAAGAAACTCGATCTGCTGTTTATTGAAAACGTCGGCAATCTGGTCTGCCCCGCCACCTTTTATCTGGGCGAGCATCAGCGCGTGGTAATGATCTCCGTGCCCGAGGGACCGGACAAGCCGGCCAAATATCCGAGGGCCTTTATCGGTTCCCAGGTGTTTGTCATCAGCAAAACGGATCTGCTGCCCTATTTTGAGTTTTCGGCGGATATGGCGATCAAGGATGCCCTTCGGTTAAATCCGGAACTCACG
>JACQYM010000126.1 GCA_016208225.1 Deltaproteobacteria bacterium
AGGCCGAGATGCTGGCCAAAGAGAATACCATCCGATTTATCTATGGCGATATCGCGGCGGTTGACCTGGAACCGTGCGGAGCCTGCATTTTAAATTACACGCTGCAGTTTATCCGGCCCATTGCCAGGAAAGGCTTCCTGGCCCGGCTGCATGCGGCCCTGCAGCCGGGCGGCATCCTGATCATCAGCGAAAAGATCATCTCCCATGACCTGCTGCTCAACCGGGCCTTTATTGATTTTTATCATGATTTCAAACGGAGCCAGGGCTACACGGAGACCGAAATCGCCAGAAAGCGGCAGGCCCTGGAAAATATCCTCATCCCCTTTTCCATCAAGGAAAACACGGAGCTGCTGGAAAAAGCGGGATTCAGCCGGGTGGAAACCTTTTTCCAGTGGTTTAATTTCGCCTCGTTTGTGGCCATCAGGGACTGAATTCGGATGACTGCGGAAAATGATTATATCGAACTGCTGCCCGCCGCCAGGCGCGACGCCATTCTGGCACTCAGAAAGGAAAACAGCCGGAAGCTGCACAGCCGCAAAAAAGGCTTTCTCGCCTACCGCCTGCCCTATGAGTCGGTCCGCCATCTGCGGGCCGCCTCCCTGGATCTGGCCGGCGACGTGGTTCGCATCGGCTCCGCCAGCGACATCACGGCCGCGGAACAGCAGCAGGTGCTGCAGGTGCTGCGCGGTTTCATGCCGTGGCGCAAGGGGCCGTTCCAGGTATTCGGCATCGACATTGACGCCGAGTGGCGCAGCAATCGCAAATGGGACCGGCTGCTGCCGGTGCTGCCGGATATCAGGGACAAAGTCATTGCCGACATCGGCTGCAACAACGGCTATTACATGTTCCGCATGGCCCATTATCAACCCCGGGCGGTGATCGGCTTCGAGCCCTACCACCACCACTATTTCACCTTCCGCACCCTGAACAGCTTCGCCGGCCTGACCGCCCTGCACCTGGAACTGCTGGGGGTGGAACATCTCACCCTCTACCCGGACTGCTTTGACGTTGTTTTTCTCATGGGCGTCATCTACCATCGCATCTCGCCGGTGGAAATGCTGAAAGACGTGTGGCCGAGCATGAGCCATGAGCAGTGCTGAACAGCGGCGCACCGACTGGATGGTGTTTGAATCCTACGACGATTTCATCGATCCGAGCCAACCGGAGCTGACCGTGGAGGGCTATCCCGCGCCGCTGCGGGTGTTTGTCAAGGGTATTGCCTGAGGGGGGGTGAACACGTTCCAGCGTTGCAGCGTTCAAACGTTCCAGCGTTGAAAACCCTAAACCCTGGAACCCTGGAACCCTGGAACCCTGGAACTCTGAAACGCTATACGTTGATGAATTCGTAAAAAGTCATTTTCACCACGGAGACCGCAGAGCTCACAGAGAAAAATATTTTTAATTACAACCAGTTATCTCTGTGGGCTCTGTGCTCTCTGTGGTTAATTCTCAGTTTTTATGAGTCCATCACGTTGGAACGCTGCAACGTTTGAACGTTTACTTTTTCCGGCTGTGCAGGGTGACCCGCTCCACCACCTTGCGGTAATAATCATCCTGGGCGGCAAAATTTGTCGGGGTTTTGCGGGCCGCTTCGACCTTCATGAGCAGCACGGTCAGCTTCTTCATCTGCTTGAGGCGGAGATGCTCGTCCTCGGTGCTGGCAATCAACTCCTCCAGGGTCTGGATCTCCTTTTTCATCTCAATTTCCGGCGGCAGATAGCCGGCATTTTTCATGATCTTATAGGCCATTTTCAGATCATCCGGCACCAGCGGATCATCGTCTGCGGGCAGCGGCATATTCTTCCAGCGGGCAAAGTCGAGGCTGCCCTCTTCAATGGCCTGGCTGATTTTGCGTTCAGCGATGCGGGTCAGGAGAAACATGGGATGAGCTCATGGGTAATGGTGAATCTGGGCAGACCGGGGCGAAAGAGTACCTCCACGCCAGCCAACAGTCCCAGGGCGTTCAGCCGCTGCACCGATGTTCTTTTCTGTCCCCGGAAAAGGGATTGATCAGCGGCTGACAAAATCAGATTTATTGTAGTGCGGCCCCTTTCCTTTTGCAAGAGGGCCAGAATCCGGCGCACCCGCCGGAAATAAAGGCGGGAAAGAACCAGCTCGCCAAAGGCGGGATGATACGGCCCGGCCGCCAGATCCTTTTCCAGCGAGGCTGACGGCTGCAGCCCCAGGCGCACCACCGGGATCCGCGCCGCGGTAAAGATCTCCCTGAGCCGGGTGCAGAGGGCCACGGCCCTGTTCATGGACAGGGGCCGGTACCCGCCGGCGCTATGAAGATCTGCCAGGGGGCTGCCCCGCAGCACCAGGGCCGGATAGATCCTGACCAGATCGGGCTGCAGCAGGGCCAGCCGCTGCGCCCCGGCCACCACGCCCCTGGTGGTCTCACCCGGCAACCCCACCATGAGCTGGCCGCCCACGCCGATTCCCGCCCGGCGCAGATGCGCGAACGCCTCTTCCACCTGGCCGGCCGTGTGGCCGCGCCGGCACTTTTCCAGCACCGCATCGTCAAAGGACTGGATGCCCAGCTCCACCAGCCCCACCCGCCGCTCCTTTAGATACAGGGATTTTTCCCGGTCAATATAATCGGGCCGGGTGGAAAGGCGGATAAAGGCAACCTCGCCCCGGTCGATGAAAGGCTGCACCGCCCCGAGCAGCTCCTGCTGCCGGTCGCGGCCGAGGCCGGTGAAACTGCCGCCGTAAAAGGCCACCTGCACCTGGCGCATGACGTCCCTGGGCCAGGCGAGACAACGCCTGATTTCCCGGCCCACCAGCTCCCCGGTCAGTTGTTCCCGGCTGCCGGTGATCGCATGCTGGTTGCAGAAGATGCACTGATGGGGGCAGCCCTGATGGGCGATAAAAAAAGGGATGATAAAGGGGGTGAGCGTCACGGCGGATCAGCCGATGGTGTCCACCGCGGCGAATGCCGGCTCATGCAGCGGCAGCAGGATGTCCGCCAGGTCCCGCACCTTGATCATCATGTCATAGGCCGCGTACGGGTTGGTATTGGTGCCGGGCGGTATCACCTCAAGCTCCATGGCCCGCACCGCAGGCGGCGGTTCGAAATTTTCCCTGATCACGCAGAAGCCGGTAATGGCGGCCCGGCCCAGGGCCGTATCGACCAGCACCGTAAGTCCGCCCGGCGTATGGGCCGGGGTGTGCAGCACGGCAATCCCCGGCACGATCTCCCGGTCCACGGTGACCGCCTCGATCTGGCCGGCCCCTTCAATTTCCAGGATGTAATCCTCCACATAGCGGAAATCGAGCGGATGGGGATGATGGATGGCGGCCAACTCCAGCGCATGGATGTAGAATCTGGCATTCACGCATTTATAGTCATTCTCGCAGTGATCGGCATGCAGATGGGTGTGGATGACCAGATCGATATCCTCGGGCTTCAGTCCCCACCTGGCCAGGCCGCTCTCAAAGGTATGGATGGGGCCGCCGATGTTCTTCTCCCGGTCGGCCGACTGGATGGGCCGCATTTCCCCGGTGTCCACCAGAATTTTTTTATCCCCCCCTTCCAGATACCAGCAGTAAATGGGGATGGTATAGGGTTTGCCGTAATCGTGCTGGTAGGTCATCATGCCCTTGTCAAAGACCTTGGTGCCCATGACAATCGGATGAATTTTGTAGATGCTCATGGTATGCCCTCGCTAATTATTTGACGCCGCTGGCGCGGCAATGATATTCTTACCTCAGACAGGATCCAAAGCGGGGAAAGCCACGGACCCCGCTCCACGATTGACAGAAAGGAAACAGTGCCGGTGCATGGTTTCAAATCCGCAATCCGCATTCCGCAATCCGCATTCACCCTGACGGGGCAGAAAAAAAATGGATAGCCGATGGCAGGCAATCTGCACGGTGGGAATCATTGTCGTCTTCCTCTCCGCCTTTCATCTGTACCAGACGATCACCCTGCAGCGGAACAATCTGCGGGAAACCATCGCGCTTGAACAGAACCTGCATGACATGCTGGCCCGCAATATAACAGAACAGACCCTTGCTTCCTACCTCCGAAGAATAGAAACATTCAGCCGCGTCAGAACGGATATCATTGCCGCCTTTGCCGGCCGGGACCGGGAAAAGCTGCTGGCGCTCAGCCGGCCCTATTACGAGAGTCTGCGCAGGGAAGACGAGGCGTTTTACATTTTTCTCTTCGCTCTGCCGGACAACCGGGCCTTTCTGCGGGTGCACCAGCCCGGACTCCACGATGATGATTTAAGCGCCATCCGGCCCATTGTCAAGGCGGTAAACGCCAGCCGCCAGCAGCAGTCCGGTTTCGAGGCGGGCAAATACGGCCTCTTCTACCGGGTGACCCAGCCGCTTTTTTTTGACGGCGAGTACATCGGCTGCCTGGAATTCGGCATCAGTCTTGATCCTCTGCTGGCCAAGCTGCGTCAGGGCTCCAACCATGAGGTGGCCCTGCTCGTCAACGAGGAGCACTTGCGCAAGGCCTCCCAGGTAAAGCAGGAGCAGGAGAAACGTTGCGGCCCCGCGGTTCTTCTCCCCCAGGGCAGTGAACTCTTTGCCAGAATCGCCGCCGACCCACGGCTTGACTGCACCCCGGATGCGGCCCAGCTCGAAGTGGATGGGCGCGTCTATCAGCTGTCCCGGGACCTGCCGCTCAACGATTACCAGGGCAAGGCCATCGGCCGCCTTATCATCGCCCATGATTTCACCGGCCACCAGGAAAAATTGGGAAAGATCATCAGGATATCCGTTGCCACCACCATTGCGCTGCTGCTGCTGGTTTTCACTTTCCTCTACTTCAGCATCGGCCGCCTGCTCACCAGGATATTAAATCTCAACCGCTCCCTCCAGCAGGTCAATGATGGCCTGGAAGACACCGTCAAAAAACGGACCGCCGAGCTTGAACAGGAGATCAACGAACGAAAACTGGTAAATCATGAGCTGGCCCTGGAGATCGAGCAGCGGCAGGAGGCGGAAGAAAAACTGGCAACGGAAAAAGAGCTGCTGGCCGTGACGCTGCGCAGCATCGGCGACGGCGTCATCAGCACCGACCTGGAAGGCCGGATCATCCTGCTCAATGACAATGCGGAAAAGCTGACCGGCTGGAGCCAGCAGGAGGCGGGCGGCAGGTCGCTGGCCGATATTTTCCGCCTTATCGATGAACCGAGCGGGGCGCCCCACGAAAACCTTGTCGCAGATATTGTGAAAAACGGCGCATCCCGGACCCTGGATCAGCTGACGGTTCTCATTGCCAGGGACGGCAGCCGGAAAAACATCGCAGCCTGCGCCGCGCCGATTTACGACCGGGACAACCGCAGCATCGGTTTTATCGTCGTGTTTCGTGATGTCACTGCCCAGAAAAGACTGGAGGAAGAAATGCTCAAGGTGCGCAACCTGGAATCGGTGGGCATCTTTGCCGGCGGCATTGCCCATGATTTCAACAATCTGCTGTCCACCATCCTGGGCAATATCAATCTGGCGACCATCATGATCGGTCCGGGCCAGGATGCGCATGAGCTGCTGCGCACCGCGGAAACCGCCTCACTCATGGCGCGGGATCTGACCCGGCAGCTCCTCACCTTTGCCAGAGGCCATACACCGGTCAGACAGACAGCCGCCATCGCGGGACTGATCGAGGAGGCGGCGGCCTTCATCCTCTCCGGCAGCAAGGTGAAGTACACCTGCAATTTCGCTCCCGGTCTCTGGCCGGTCGATATCGACCCGGGCCAGATGAGCCAGGTGATCCGGGACATCGTCTTAAACGCCAGTCAGGCCATGGACGGCAAGGGCGCCATCACCATCGACGCCGAAAATATCGGCGGCAGCGCCTGCGGCGAATACGCGCTGCCCGCAGCGGATTATGTAAAAATAAACATCCGGGATACCGGCAAAGGCATTGAAACGCAAAACCTGCCCAGGATTTTCGATCCCTATTTCACCACCAGGGAAAAAAACTCGGAAAAAGGCAGCGGCCTGGGACTGGCCATCGTCCATTCCATCATTACCCAGCATGATGGTTTTATCAGGGTTGCGTCGCAGCCAGGGGCGGGCACGACATTCACCATCTTTCTGCCGGCGGCCGGGGGGTGATTTCGGATTGCGGATTGCGGATTGCGGATTTCGGATTGGGAAGGCGTTCCCTCTCCTGTCTCCTGTCTCCTGACTCCTGACTCCTGTCTCCTGTCTCCTGGCTCCTGTCTCCTGGCTTCTGGCTTCTGGCTTCTTTTCCCTCACAAATCGAAATCAGCAAATGAACTGATCGCCTCGGCCGCGGCCTGCTGTTCCGCCTCTTTTTTGCTGCGGGCCGTTCCCCTGGCCAGCACCTTATCCTGAAAGCGCACGGAAACATGGAATATTTTTGCATGGTCCGGGCCTTCCGCCTTTTCCAGCACGTAGACCGGCCCCTCATTATGTCTTTCCTGGATCATCTCCTGCAATCTGCTTTTTGAGTCGGCCAGGTACATCGCCTCTTTTTTTTCATCACTGTACGGCACCACCAGCGCATCGACCACCTGGCGGGCCGCTTCATAGCCCCCATCCAGAAAAACCGCGCCCATTACCGCCTCAAAGGCACAGGAGAGGATGGACGATTTTTCCCTGCCCCTGGAGGCATCCTCGCCTTTCCCGAGCAGCAGAAGCTCTCCCAGGCCGATGTCCTTTGCCATCACCGCCAGATGGCTTTCCTGCACCAGGGCGGCCCGCAGCCTGGTCAGCTCCCCTTCCCGCAGGGCGGGAAACCGTTTGATCAGCGCATAGCCGACGGTGAGATCAAGCACGGCATCGCCGAGAAATTCAAGGGTCTCATTGTCATTCTGCAGATCCTGGCCCTGCTCAAAGGCATAGGAGGAATGGATAAATGCCTTCTGCAACAGCGACATATCCTGAAAAACGTATCCCAGTTTTTCGGCAAATCGGGTGAGCCCTTCCTTATTTCTGATGAGCAGTGCTTCTAATGTTGTCATATTTTTTTTAAACTGATAGATTAATGAATGCAGTCAGCAGGCAGAGACTTTTTGCGGCTTTGTCACATTTTTCTTGTCAAAAAAACGTTCTCTGTTTATTATCTGACGCTCGACAAAATGGATGAAAGGCGGCGTAGCCAAGTGGCTAAGGCAGTGGTCTGCAAAACCATTATTCAGCGGTTCAAATCCGCTCGCCGCCTCCATTATATTTCAGGATTACCCCTTTGTTTTCCTTTTGTTTCGCAAAAAACGTTAGGCAGTACCAATAAAAAATCCGGCTATACGCCGGATTTTTTATTGGTACTGCTGCCGTCCTGTTAAAAACCCATTTCCTCCAGCATCCTGTTTACCGTGCCCTGGTCCAGCACGCCCCCGGGATGGCCTTCACCGGAGAGCTTGGTAATATAACTGTCCACGTCTTCCTGGGCAAGTTTTTTGCTCTCCTCCACCGTGATATCCTTATTTCTTTCCTTATGCTTCAACTGCGAACCGAACGACACGACCAGGGCCAGGAGCTGTATCTGGAAATCACTGAGGAGCTTGATGATCTTCATGATCTGCTGGCCGGACAGATCCTGGAAACTGAGGGATTCGGCAATTTTGGCCACATCACTGCTGATGGTGGAGGTGATGCCGAAGGCATCCTCAATGCGTTGAAAAATATCCCGCTGATCGTCGAGAGTCATGGTCCTGCCTTCGGCGGTCAATTGTTTTCCCCGGTGTTCCTCGGGTAAGGCGGCAAGCATTTCCAGGGATTCGGCCAGCAGCTCCTTCACCTCGCCGATGGCGGGATCCGCTGCGCCGGAAACCGCTGTTCCCGGGCCGGCCTCCGCTTTTATTTCCACCTCGATCTCCTCAATGGGCGGCACCTCAAGGGGGATGGTCTGCTCAAGAAAAATCGAACTCTGGCCGGCATCCATCTTTTTCAGCAGATTGGCGATGCCCTTATCCCTGCATGCCGTGAAGAGCGAGGCAAAGACATCGGACATGGGAACCGTATAAAAATTATCGCTGTCCGCCACATATTTCACGGCCTTCGAAGAGATGGCATCATGGAATTTATCCGCCACGAAAAGCTCGGCAGCCCGGGACCGGGCCCTGGTGATATGTTCCTTTACCGTTTCATTGGTGCAGAGTTCATACAGGGTTTGAAAAATCACATCGAGATTAAACAGATAGCGTGTTTTTTTCTCTTTCACCACCTCGGGAGAAGAGGCCGGGGGGAGGGCGCTTTTTTCCTGCATGGCGGTCAGCAGTTCCAGCGCCTGATTGATCCTGGCCTGCAGCGCCCCGGTGGCGGCACCCGGCGGACCCGCCGCTGCCGCGGCCCCATCAGCCTCCTCCGGTTCCCGGATGGCAAATGCCGGATGGCCCTTGAGGGCGGAAAGCAGTTCCTTGACATTGTCGGCCCGCCCCTGGACATCCTCCACCTTGTCCATGATCATCATGGCGGCTTTTTCAGTCATTTCCACGATGTCTTTCAGCTGGTTCTTGGCGTCTTCAATCTTGTCGCCGGCCTCATCAAGCTCCACCCGCTTGCGCAGCCGGTCCTCCGCCGGGATATCCATGATGGTGACGCTGAGATTCTTGGCGAGCTGGCCGATGTCCCGGTAAATGGCGCTGGAAACCTCGCGGTAATAGTCATCACCTTCCGCATCGGCAAGAACCTCGGAAACCGCGGCCATGCCCTTTTCCTGCGGTCGGGCGGCTTCTTCCCGCTCCTTTTCCACTATTTTCTCAACAACCCTGGTGACCGAGGTCTCCTGGCCGCCGAGAAAGGTGATGTTATAATTTGCTTCAGCGGTGGGAATTCTGAAAAAACCGGCGCCGATTTCAAGATAAATCTCTGGTTTATTGCTCATAGCCATTGCTGTTTTTTGATCCTATTGTTCGGTATGCATTCTTGCGGTAAACCTGACTCCCACCTCAAACTGATCCTCCTGGGCGGTTTCCGCCGACCACATCACAGAGCCGATGACAAGCATGCTGCTGCAATGACCGCTGTTGCCGATGCGCACACAGGCCCCGCCGTTGATCCGCCAGCCCGCGAAATCGAGTTTCATCAGCAGCTGATCATTTTTCATCCATCGCCGGGAGGAAAGGAACCGTACACCCCCGCCGCTGATATCAAGAATGAGCCCCTGCTGCTCAAGGGTGGCCCGGGCCAGATCGTCAAGCACCGTGTAGCGGAAAGTAAACTCCTTGTCTATCCTGTTATAACTGCGCCGTTCCATGTTCATAGTTCC
>JACQYM010000262.1 GCA_016208225.1 Deltaproteobacteria bacterium
CTCTCCTTTTTGACCCCGGAAGGCATCCTCGCCTTTTCGATCTTGACCCGCAGCTCTTCAATCTCTTCCGACTTATCGTCAATGTCGCCCAGTTCCTTTTTCAAGGCCTGCAGCTGCTCACGCAGGAAATACTCGCGCTGGGTCTTCCCCATCTCCTCCTTGGCCTCGGACTGGATCTTGGCCTGCATGGTGGAGACTTCGAGCTCCTTGTTCAGGAACTCAGCCACATTTTTCAAACGATCGACCGCATCGATGGTTTCCAGCACCAGCTGCGATTCCGCCGTCTTCAACCGCAGATTGGAAACCACCAGGTCCGCCAGCCGGCCCGGTTCCTCAATTTCATTGAGAATAACCATCAGTTCCGAGGAGACGACGCCTTTGAGGGAGAGGATCTTCTCCGTCTGCTCCCGCACGGTGCGCATCAGCGCTTCCGTGGCAACCGACACCTCCGCGCTCTTTTCCTCAGGGAACAGTTCTATCCTGGCGGTAAAAAAAGGCACCTCCTGCAGCACTTTCAGCACCTTGGCCTTGTGCAGGGCCTGCACCAGCACCTTCAGCCGGCCATCGGGCAGTTTCAGGGTCCGCATGATCATGCAGACCATACCGACCTTGTAAATGTCTTGCGCGCTCGGCTCATCGATGGTGGAATCGTTCTGGGTCACGAGCAGAAGCAGCTTATCGTTGGCCAGGGCCTCCTGAATGGCATTGACCGATGCCGGCCGACCGACAAAAAGCGGAATGATCATATAATTGAAGATCACCACATCCCGCACGGCCATCATCGGCAATTTTTCGGGAATTTCAGGCGTCTCGATCTCGTTCAGTTCATCCTTGTCGGGATAGATGGGATCATCATTTTCCACAGGTTACCTCCGTTCAACACATAAAAGAAAAGATGTCCGCAGCCGACAACGCGGTCACAGCATCCTGTTGTATTATTTCAGGGACCGTTGGGAAACAACCGTAACATCTTTCAGTATTTCGACACGGCTCGCCGGCCGTGTCCACTATTTTGATGTTACAATTATTTTTTTTAACAACGGGTTAGTCAAGACTATTAATCTAAACATTGCGCAATGGCAAGTCAAGTAAACGTGAAAACATGACAAAGCCCTTTGCCGAGAAAATCTATTGAACTAAACGACAAATTGCTCCATTATAGGTCAAAGTCAAAATTTCCTTTAATAACAATGGAGCAGATGTTATCCCATGCTGAAAGCCGATACCTTTTTCGATCTCTCCCCCTTCAGCCACCGTGAAATTTTCTCCGCCGCCGAATATGTCTGGGACGGACTGAAAATGCTCAAATCCTACATGGCGCAATACCGCTATCACGCCGTGCCCGATTGCGCAAAAAAAAGCGAACTTTTGCATGCAACGCTTGTCTTTCATGATAACGTGTTTCTGGATGCCCGGGAACTGACCATCGAGTATGGCGATGCCACCAAGGGCAGGCTGCTGGTCTACAGGAAAAATGAACTGCTGGCAGGGGCCAGCGTCATTATGGCGGGTGCCGTCCTGGTGGGCGAAAAGATCAGTCTGGGCAAAGGTGTCAAAATCGAGCCCGGCGCATTTATCGCCTCGCCGGCCATCATCGGCGACATGACGGAAATCAGACAGGGGGCTTATCTGCGCGGCGATTGTCTGATCGGCAGCAGGTGCGTGGTCGGTCATGTCACGGAGGTGAAGCACTCCATTTTCCTGGATGACGCCAAGGCCGGCCACTTTGCCTATCTCGGCGACAGCATCCTGGGCAATGAGGTGAATCTGGGCGCCGGCACCAAACTGGCCAACCTCCGCTTTACCCCCGGCAATGTCAAGATCAGGACGCCGACCGGCCCTGTTGATTCCGGACTGCGCAAACTGGGGGCGATTCTGGCCGACGCTGTCCAGACCGGCTGCAATTCGGTGACGAATCCCGGCACCCTGCTCGGCAAAAAAAGCCTGCTGCTGCCGAACACTACCGCGCCGTCCGGGCTGCATGAAAAAAACAGCATCATCAAGTAAAAGAATAGGCAATAGGCAATAGGCAATAGGCAATAGCATTGAAACAGCCGCCTGCCTCGGCCGCAAGCAAAAAAAGGCTTTATGCGCCAGCAATTTCAGTCACTTCAACCAGTTCAGTCATTTTAGGCACTTCAAGTACTTCAGGCACTTTTCCGAAGGGGTCTTCATGTTAAAAATCAGAATCCTGTTGATCTCCACCTTTTTCATCCTGCTTGCCAACAGCCCGCTCCTGGCGGATAATCAGCCGAAAAACGATGAAGTTCTTGCCCAGGTCGGCGACAGCAGATTGACCGCATCCCGCCTTGGCATGATGATTGACCTCATGCCCCCGCAGATCCAGGTGATGCTCCGTTCCAATGAACAGATGAAAAAGGAGCTGATCAACCGCTGGGTGGAAATCAACCTCATCGTGCAGGAGGCCCTGGCCGCCAAAATTGACCAGGACCCCATGGTCATGCTGAAAATAGACGAAATGCGCAATCGGATTCTGGTGGAGATGCTGATCA
Source organism: Deltaproteobacteria bacterium (assembly GCA_016208225.1). Classification (GTDB taxonomy): domain Bacteria; phylum Desulfobacterota; class Desulfobulbia; order Desulfobulbales; family SURF-16; genus SURF-16. The sequence goes on from JACQYM010000262.1 coordinate 2,514, forward strand.
GCAAACGGCTCGACACCCAAACAGAAGTGACCCCGGAGGAAATCGCCGCCTACTACGCCGAGCACAGCAGCGAATTTGAGCAGGGCGAGCAGGTGCAGGCCCAGCATATCCTCATCCGCCTGGATGCCGATGCCGGGACCGAGGAACAGGAAAAGGCACGGAAATCCATTGCCATGATCCAGGAAAGGCTGAAGAAAGGTGAATCGTTTGCAGATCTGGCCGCGCAGTATTCCGAGGACCCGGGCTCCAAAAACAAGGGCGGCAATTTAGGCTATTTCGGCAGGGGGCAGCTGGTTAAGGAATTTGAAGATGCCTGCTTTGCCGCCAAGCCCGGCGAAATCAGCGCCCCGATTCGGACCGGTTTCGGCTGGCATCTGGTTCAGGTTCTTGACAGAAAGGCCCCGGAAAAACTTGCCCTGGAGCAGGTCAGCAAGGAAATTGCAGCCAAGCTCAAAGCACAGCGCAACGAACAGGCCTTAAAAAAATTGATTGCCGAGTTGAAAACGAAATACCCGGTGACCGTGAAATAGCTGATGGCTCATGGTTCATGGCTGATGGCTGATGGCTGATGGTAAATCCCAAATCCCCGATCCGCAATCCGCAATCCCAAAATCCCCAATCAAATCTGCCCCACACTCACATAATGATAAATGCCGAAGAAAAACTCGGCAATCAGACCGAAGGTCAGATAGATTCTGGCTATCCGGTTATGCGGCAGTTTCGCCCCCACCACCTTCTGCATAATGGAGACGGTGAGGATGGTCACTGCGATAATGTAGGGCACGGAATCCAGCAGATGGCCCATGGTGGCCGCCAATGTGTCCGCCGGCCGGTCAGGGAAATAGCGAATGGCAACCAGCAGATAAACAGCAATAAGCAGGGACAGGGAAATTTTTTCTTTAGCGCTCATATCGGATAAAGCAGTTTAAAGATTTGAGGGGCTTGCCAAAAAACGCAGACCGCCGTAAAGTGTAAATCATTTTTTTAAACTGAACCATAAAAATCACAACGCCGATAAAAAACATGACTTCTCTGAATGCCCTCTATTTTCCCGATACGTCCATTACCACCCGGCAGGTGAGCCGGGAGTTGTTTTTTTTTGACAAAATCTTTCATTATCTGCCGGCGGAAGCCGAAAAATCAAACGATCCGGAGGCTGACCTCGGCCTGTGCCAGGGATATCCTCCTGTGCCCTTCCATGAAGACCTGGACAGATTCCGGCACCTTATCAGAGAGCTGAAAGGAAATGAAGCGGAATTTTACAGCGGCAGCCTTTCCGCCATGGCGGACGCAGCAAAAAACAGGGATGAACAGTCAGTAAGAAGTATCGTGCAGGCCCTGGGCGGCAGACCGGCTGCCGAGGCTGAAGGCGCAAAGGCTGCGGCCAGGGAAGAATTGTGGCAGGCGCGGCTGCTGCTGCGGCTTGCCGAGATCCTCAACCAGGAGGAACAGGAGCTGCAGGAGGAACTGGCCGCCATTTCCATCAAGGAGCAGGAACTTTTCGAGGCCCTCAAAGGGGAACCGGAAATTGCCGTTTCGCTCTCCAGCCTGCCGCAATCGATCGGCCGCTCCCCGGTCCGGCCGGAAATCGTGGTCAGGGCATGGGCCAGATTATTCCTGGCCGACCCGCGGCAGGAGAGCCACAACATCCTGGTCAGCGGGCACCAGGATGCGGTGGAACTGCTGTTTGACGCCAATGAGGCTTTGAGCGGGAAAAGACCGGCAAGACTGTTTCGCATCCCGCTGCCCGCGGCCGGGGCCATGGAACGGGACGCCTTTCTCGAGGCCAGAACCGCATTCAGGGTTACGGCAAAAGAGACCCTTGCCGCATTCACATCCCTGCTGGCAGCAACGACGGCGGCAGGCGGCGCCGCGGCGGACAGCCTGAAGGATTTTACCGCGCTTGCCGCGGCCTGGACCCGGACACTGGCCGGCGGCACAATCTTGAAACAAGACGAGGCCCCTGCCCGGCCGAAGAAAAACTGCCAGGGTGAGCCCCACCTTGAGGTGTATCTCTGCAACGAGGGCCTGCCGCGCCTGCTGACCCATCTCTGCCGGACAAAAAAATCGTCGCTGCCCGAGCCGGACGGCGGCCGGGCCGTCATTGCCTTGACATCGACCCGAAAATCTACCTGTAAGGGTTAATGGTCAGCACGGGGCACGCCGATTTTTTGACGATCTTTTCGGCGATGCTGCCGAAGAGCACCTTTTCCAGCCCCTTGTAGCCATGGGTGCCCATGACGATCAGATCCACCTGCTGCGCCTTGGCATACTCCAGAATGGTTTCGGCGATGTCGCCGGTCATCACCATACTGCTGCATGCGGCAGAGGGTTCGAGGTTTTCCTCCAGAAAGGTTTTCATCCTTTCCCTGGCGCTGGCCACCAGATCCTCCTCAAACTGGATCACCGACATCTGCGGCTCAAAGAATTCAGAATAATCCATAAAGGTCTGGGCCACAAAAATCGCTTCCATCTCCGCCCCGAACTGCTTGGCCACATACGCCCCATACTGGATAATCTTGTGTGAATTCTCGGAGAAATCAATCGGCACCAGAATTTTTTTCACCTGCATTCGTCCACCTCCTTCTCATTTTCTTTCGCGACACCCTTCATTGAATTCATTGTATTCATTAGCCGACCAGATACAAAACTTTTTTTCTTTGTATTTTCAACCATTGCGGTTATGTAGCATCAGGATTGACATCAGCATGGATGAACTTCTCGAAAAAACCAGAAAAATCTTCGCGCCGGACGGCATCCTGAGCCGCAGGCTTCCCGATTTTGAAGCACGGGCCGGGCAGCTTGAGATGGCCATGGCCGTGGCGCAGAGTTTTGCCGGGGATGAAACATCGACCGCGCAGAGCCGCATGCTCGCCGTGGAGGCCGAAACAGGCATCGGCAAGACGCTGGCCTATCTTGTGCCGGCGGCCTTGAGCGGCCAGAAGGTCGTCATCTCCACCGGCACCTTGAACCTCCAGGAGCAGATTCTCCATAAGGAGATTCCCTTTATCAAGGAGCATATTGCCCCGACCCTTGCCGCGCTCTGCGTCAAGGGCCGGCAGAACTATATCTGCCTTTACCGCTGGCAACAGCTCGCCAACTCCCCGCAGCTGACCCTGTTTGCCAACGGCCATCTGGACGCCATGGCCGACTGGCTTGACACCACCCATACCGGCGACCGGGCCGAACTTGACTGGCTGCCCGACCATTCGAACCTGTGGCGGGAGGTGAGCACCGCCTCCGGCCAGTGTCTCGGGACCGAATGTCCGGACAGTGCCGCCTGCTTTATCAATCAACTGCGCAAAAAAGCGGCC
>JACQYM010000263.1:0-2632 GCA_016208225.1 Deltaproteobacteria bacterium
GAAGGCCCTCAGCTTTGCCGATGTCATGACCCTGGCCGGCCGCCCCGGGCTGCAGGAGTGCCGCTCGCAGTCGCCGCTCTACCACCCCAGTTTCTCCTATATGGATAACGATACCGAACATCTGGTCTGGTTTCTGGATGGCGTCACCTTTGCCAACCAGGCCAGGGCGGCCCGCACTCTGCATGCCGGCGGCCTGGCCGTCTCCCGGCTGGGCGCCGAGGACCCGGCCCTGTGGGATGCACTCTCCCAAGTCCATGCCGGACCGGTTCCCGCCGCGGTCCAGGATCTGCTCCGGCCCCTTGTCCCCCATGGCGCCGTCGCCCAGATCGGCAGCGGCAATTTTCTCCTGGTCGAAGAGAAACCGGCCAGGGGATACCGGGAGATCGCCGTGGATGCGGCCGGAAAGCTCGAAACAGCCTACAAGCTCTTTCCAAGCTACACAACCATCAGCCACCAGGGCAAGGGCCAGCCGGACGAGGTGGCCCTGTCCTTTGATGACGGTCCGGACTCCGAATGGACCCCCGTCATCCTCGATATCCTCAAGGCCAGGGGCGTCAAGGCCTCCTTCTTCATGGTGGGCGACCGCATGGAGGAACACCCCGACCTAGTGGAGCGCATTCAACGGGAAGGCCATGAAATCGGGGTGCATACCTACACCCATCCCAATCTGGCCGAGGTTTCCGACGAACGCGCCCGCCTGGAATTCAACGCTACCCAGCGGCTCATCGAGGCCATTACCGGCCACTCCACCTTTCTCTTCCGGCCGCCCTATAACGCCGATTCCCGGCCTCACTCGCCGGCGGAACTGGCGCCGGTGAAAATCGCCCAGCAGCTCGGCTACCTGACCGTGGCCAGCGACATCGACCCGGAGGACTGGTCCCGGCCGGGGCCGGAGGTCATTGTCCAGCGGGTCAAGGAACAACGCGGCCAGGGGAATGTGATCCTGCTGCACGACAGCGGCGGCAACCGCAGCGAGACCGTGGCGGCCCTGCCCCTGATCATCGACTACCTGGAGGTGCGCGGCGACCGCATTGTTTCCCTCAGCCGGCTGCTGGGAGCGCCGGCCGCCACCTTGATGCCGCAACTGCCGAAAAATCAACAGCCCCTCCTGCGGCTGGTGGGCGACAGCGGGTTCCGCGTTCTGCACCTGCTCGGCGAGCTGAGTTGGGCCTTCATGATCGTGGCCACGCTCCTCGTGACGCTGCGCACCCTGGCCGTGGCCCTCCTGGCCCAGTGGAACCGGTACCGCGCCGCTTCTCCCGCTGCGGCGGCTGCTGCTGCTGATGCCGGCCAACCGCCGGTCAGCATCGTGATTGCCGCCTTTAATGAAGAAAATGTGATCAGCCGCACCCTGGAAAACCTGCTGCACACCGACTACGCAGCCGAGATGGAGATCATCGTGGTGGATGACGGCTCCACGGACCGGACGGCCGAAGTGACGGCCGGTATCGCCGCCGGAGAGGGCCGGCTGCAACTGATCCGCCAGCCAAACCTGGGCAAGGCCCGGGCCCTGCGCGCCGGATTTCAGGCAGCGGCCCATGAAATTATTGTTACCCTGGATGCCGACACCCTTTTCCAGCCCGACACGATCCCGCAGCTGGTGCGGCAGATGCGGGATGAAAAAATGGGGGCCGTGTCCGGCCACGTCAAGGTCGGCAACCTGCGGACCATGGTGGCCCGGTTCCAGGACCTGGAATACACCTGCGGCTTCAACCTGGACCGGCGCGCCTACGAGCAGCTCAACTGCATCACCGTGGTGCCCGGCGCGGCCAGCGTCTGGAGACGCGCGGCGGTCATGGCGGCGGGCGGCATCAGCAGCGACACCCTGGCCGAGGATACCGACCTGACCCTCAGCCTGCACCGGGCCGGTTACCGGATCGGTTATGCGCCCCAGGCCATTGCCTGGACCGAGGCGCCGGAAACCTGGACCACCCTGGCCAGGCAGCGTTTCCGCTGGGCCTTCGGCACCCTGCAGTGTCTGTGGAAACATCGCGACCTGGTGGGCAGTTCGCGCAACAGGGCGCTCGGCTGGTTCAGCCTGCCCTCGATCTGGTTTTTTCAGATCCTGCTGGTGGCCATCAGCCCGCTGGTGGATGGGCTTCTCATTTTTTCCCTGTTCTTCGGCCTGGGTCTGCCCATCATGTTCTATCTGGTTGTTTTTCTGGCCATGGATCTCCTGCTGGCCGGACTGGCCTGCTGGATGGAGGCTGAACCGCTACGCCACGCCTGGCGCATTCTGCCCATGCGTTTCCTCTACCGGCCGCTGCTCGCCTGGGTGGTCTGGAAATCCCTCATCCGGGCGGCGAAAGGCGCCCTGGTCGGCTGGGGCAAACTGGAAAGATCCGCTTCCATCAGCGGCGCAAGCTGAGAGATATAAGGTTTACAGTTTACGGTTTACAGTTGGCGGTATCAGATGGTTGCCTGATCACTGAAATTCACCACGGAGAGCACAGAGAGCCCATGGAGATAAGGGATTCAGCAATTGTTGATATATCGCTTATCAGGTCTCGAAGGGTCCGTCATTCCGGCATGACGACACAGATAAACGGTATTTTTAAAATTTCTAAGTCCCTAAAAATATTTCTCTGTGATCTCCGTGTGCTCTGTGGTGAAAAAATAACTTTTTTACGGA
>JACQYM010000263.1:2711-4320 GCA_016208225.1 Deltaproteobacteria bacterium
TCTGGCAAAAATCTTTCCCTCGTCCTGCTGCTCGCCCTGCTTTTCCTGCTGCCCGGCTGCCGGGACAGGGAACCCGCCGGCCGCCCGGCCGGGGGCGATGCCGCCGCCGGCTCGACGTCACTGGTCTTCCCCGTAACCGGGGCCTATACCGGGGCCTATATCGACTTCGGGGACTATGAGGATACCGTGACCCTGGAGGCCATTGAAAAATTTGAAGAAATGGCGGGCAAACACCAGGCGGTCATCGCCTCCTCCAGTTACTGGGGCGAGCAAAGCTTTCCGCGGAAAAACGTGGAGCTCATCTCCCGCCACGGCTCGGTGCCGCTGCTCTTCTGGTCACCATGGGACCGGCCCTACGAGGAGGAAAGGCCCCCTGACCGTTTCAATCTGGACACTATCCTGACCGGCAAATGGGACAGATATATCGACCAGTGGGCCGATGCGGCCAAGGCCTTTGACAAGCCGCTGCTCGTCTCCTGGGGCCTGGAGATGAACGGCGCCTGGTTTCCCTGGTCCGGCGTCCATTATGGCGGCGGGACCCCGGTCGGCGCTCCCGGCCGGCCGGCCGGATTTGCCGGCCCGGAACGATTCAAGGCGGCTTATCGCCATGTGGTCAGTCGGGTAAAGGCACGGGGCGCCGATAAGATCCTCTGGGTGTTCCATGGCAACAATCTTTCTTTTCCCGCCGCGCCCTGGAATACCCTGGCCAACTATTACCCCGGCCCGGATGTGGTGGATGTTCTGGGGCTCAGCGTCTACGGCAAACTCTTTGCCGATTCCCCCTGGTTCAGCCTGGAGGATGCCTTGGACAGCAGCTACGCCGAACTGTGCCGTCTCGATCTGGACAAGCCGGTGATGGTCGCCGAGTGGGGGGTGGGGGAATTTCCGCAATCAGGGGACAAGGCGGCCTGGATTGCCCAGGCCTTTACCCTGTTCAAGACAAAGTACCCGCGGGTCAAGGCCGCGGTTTACTGGCATGAGCGGTGGCAGAACAAGGATGAAACCCACAGCAACCTGCGGATCAACTCATCCCCCGAGGCGCTGCGGGCTTACCGGCAGGGGGTTGCGGACCCTTACTGGCTCGATCGCCCGCGGCAACGGTGATTTCCCTGCTCTGAGCTGCTCAGAAAGTCGCTTCAGCGGGAACGATGTCCTTCCCGGTCATTGCTCTCTGTTTTGCCGGCCCCATCTTTTCCCCGGTGCCGGCAGCGGCGGCGACCTGCTGGCCGATCAGCCGCGCCAGGTCATCAATCACCACTTTCACATCCCGCACCTGCTGGTTGGTCACGCATGAGGCATCAAAAAGATAGGTGACGGTCTCGGCATTCCTTTCGGTGACCCCGGTCATCTCGGAAACCGCCAGGTTGATCTGCTCAATGCCCTGGGCCTGTTCATTGGAGGCGGTGGCAATCTCCGAAAGCAGGGTGCCGACCCGGCCGGCATTGTCTTTCACGTCAATAAACGAATTCTCCGTATCTTTGACAAGATGGGCGCCTTTGGTGATCAACACCCCGGTGTTGGCAATGAGATCGCTGGTGTTTCTGGCGGCGGCCGCGGACCGCAGGGCCAGGTTGCGGACTTCGTCGGCCACCACGGCGAAACCGACCCC
>JACQYM010000272.1:0-5337 GCA_016208225.1 Deltaproteobacteria bacterium
GCAGATGATTACCAGGTCGGCAGGGGCCAGGCCAGTTACGACAAGCAGTTCCTGCGGGACTATCTCTCTTCACTGGACTGGCCGCAGACCCCGCCGGCCCCGCCCCTGCCGGCGGACATCATCGGCAAAACCGAAGCCCGCTATCTGGAGGCATTGGAACGGCTGACGGGCAAAAGGCAATAGGCAATGAACATACGTAGGGGCGGGTTCGCAACCCGCCCACCGTAGGTCGGGTTAGCGGGTGTATCGCGTAACCCGACAAAAGAGGTCTGGGCAAGATGGTAGGTTGGGTTGAGGAACGAAACCCAACATGACGGAGATCGACAAAACGGCAACATAATTCACATGTTGGCATAAACTGTTGGGTTTCGCGGGGCTCAACCCAACCTACGGGATTGGCTCAATGAACAATGAACATACGTAGGGGCGGTTCGCGAACCGCCCGCAATCCGAAATCCGCAATCCGCAATCCCAAATTATTCCCCTGCCGGCGGCGCCAGAAAATTTTCCTTTTTCATCGCCAGCAGCGGCTCAAGCTGGTCGCTGTTGGCCGCGGCAAAAAAGGCGGAGGCCGAGGACTTGATGACATGCTCGCTGTCTTCATCGCCGCTGTTTGGTCCGATGGTGACGGTCAGCGGCTCCTGGTCGGCAACCGTCAGGGAGAGCAGGGCGGTGTCAAGCGGCTTGCCGTGATGTTCCCGGCCCAGATATCTGTTGATGTTGATGTGGGAAACCAGCCGCAGGAAATCAGCAACCACGGCCGGCGCCAGTTCCTGTTGCGGATCAGCATCGGCCAAACGCCACTTGTCCCCCTCTTTGCGCAGGGTGAAACTGCCATGGCGGTTTTTCAGACTCACCTCCCGCAGCTTATCCCCGTCCAGCAGCACATAATTCGTCTGCCACCACGATTCCGGCTCCGTATCCAGTTCCCAGACCGAAATGCCGTCGACCAGATAGACATCATCCGTTGCGGCCGGCCGGACATGCATGGCCTGCGGTCCCGGCGAGCTGCCCAGAAAGAGAGTCCTTGTTTCGCCGCCCTTGACCTGCAGGGTCACCTTTTTGGCAAAGATCTTGTCATCCACCTGCAGCCGGATATGGCTTGATTTCGTCCTGGTGACCAGCCGCTGCGATTGCAGGGAGGTCACGGTGGTGAGCAGATGCCGGATCTGCTCCGGGTCGGCGGGGTAGGAAACGGCTTGCCCGTTGCCCGCCTGCCAGCCGCCGTTCTCCTCTTTGCGCAGGATGAGGGTCTTGCCGGAGCCCTCGGTGATGGCAAGCTCGGTGACTGCATCGGCGGCAAGGCCCTGCATCAGGTCCGTCATCGGCTGACCCTTTTCCCGGCCCGACCAGTAGAGAAAAATGATGAGGATGAGCTGGACCCCGAGCAGGGCCAGCAGCATGAGATTCGTTTTTTTCTTCATCGTTCGTTCTCTCCCAGGAGCTGCATGGGTGCTTCCTTCTTTCTTCTGTTGGCCCCGAAGATGCTGACCCCCACCAGGGCCGCCAGGGCGGCGCCGTAATTCATCCATTCCCAGAATGTCTGTTCCCTTCTGCTCATCGGTTTGAGCAGCCGGGCATGGGAGCCGCGGGAGCGGATGGTCAGCAGGTCTTCATCAGCCACGGCCCAGTCAACGACATTCTGCATGAATTCCAGGCTGTTTAAAAAACGGTCCATGCCCAGCCCCTGGGACATCCTGATGACCGTGTCGTTGACAAATTCAGCCGAGCCGATGACCACCAGCCGTGCGGTGGGAGGGGAATTTTTGATAATGGGCATGGGGGACTGCCTCGTTTTAGCCGCTGTCGCACCGTTTTCGGTCCGGCCTTTCTTTTCCTTGTCCCGGCTGCGCCGCAGCCTGGGGTCCTCCCTGTCCTGAAAGTAGCTGGCAAAACTGCCGGTCACGGCCACCGCGAGCTTTTGCTGCTGATAGTTGTCGCCGGCGGCAAAACCGTTCTCCGGGTATCGCTCGAAATCCGGTTCAATGTCAGGGGCATCATTCAGCCATGACTCGCTGCTTGATTTGAGCAGAACGGAAACATCCCGGTCCTCCAGCTTCTTCTCATCCAGCTCCAGCGGCGACACCCAGTTCATGGTCACGGCCGGCAGGCTGGCGGTGATCGGGTTGTCTGCCGCCATGTTTTCCGGCCGGACATCCACGAAGTAAGGGTAATCGATGCGCTGGATCTCCTGGATGGTCATGCCGCCGATATCGCGGCTGACCGGGATGGGAAACGGCTCGTTCTGACGGTCCATGACCATGGAGCCGGCAACCTTGATCCCGTAATGGTTGAGCAGTTCAGCCACCCCGTCCTTGACCTGATTGACCTGCAGGGACTGGGCATAGGGAGACATGTCAAGCAGATAATTGCCTGCGAGCGCCACAACCGCGCCCCCCTGCATCATATACTTGTCAATGGCCAGGCGATCTACATCGGTCATGTCGCCGGGCGCCACCAGCAGGAGAACATCGATGTCGCCCGGCACCCTGCCCTGGCTGAGATCGACCTGTTTCAGATTGTAATTTTCCCGCAGCAGCTGCTGCAGGATCTGGTAGTTGTCTTTGGAGTCCCCGTGTCCCATCATCTCCATGGGCGGGGCGGCGCCGGCGGCCGCGGTCCAGATGCCGATGGTTTTGGTGAAGCCGGAACCGTTGCGTTTGATGGCCCCTTCGATCTCCTGCCGGATTTCCGCCTCGCCCATGTCCGGGGTGAGATAGATCCGCTCCAGGTCATTGCCTGTCTGCAGCAGCAGATGCAGATAAAAGGTATCATTGGATAAGAAAGTAATCTGCAGCGGTTCAATGTCAAACTGTTCGTTGAGCTGCCGGCGTTCGGCCTCCGGCATGCCGTCCAGGTCCTTTTCCTCATAAACGAGTTTGCCGCCTGATTCCTGCTGCAGTCCCTCCACCACCTTCCCGATGGCCGCGGGCATCGCCCGGAAAGGCTCGGGCAGGGCCTGCGGTGTCATGATACCGATCAATCGGTAGCCTTCCGGGTTGTCGGCAAATACCGACGCCAGGGATTGAAAGCCATACACATTCTTTTTGATGGACTTGGTGAGATCATATTCAAGATTGCGCAGGGATACCTCAAGCTGGCCGTCGGACTTGGGCTTGACCTCCACCAGATCATTGAAACCGAGGGTGACGAATTGATCGCCGTATTTGACCAGGATATGAAAGTAGGAGTTCAGCACCGACGCCTCATAACGGCCGGCAACCTGAAACGGCACGGGTTTGATGCCATACTGCTGGTTGGCCTCGGTCTCGATGGCCTCATCGAATTTCGGATCGACAAAGGAAACCTGCACCCTGCCCCGGGAGGCGATCCGGTATTCGGTCATCAGGTCCTTGATGCGCGGCACGAGCGGGGCGAGCAGCGGGTGGGTCTTGGCGCTGAAATAGCCCCGCATGATCAGCGGTTCGGGAAGGTTGGCGATGATGTCCCTGGTGGCCGGGGAGAGCGAGTACTCCTGCTGGGCGGTGAGGTCGAGCCGGGCCGTGCTGACTTTGTCCAGCCACACATTGGCGGCCAGCAGATTTGCCGCGATGAGCAGTACGGCAATCAGGCCGTTCTTGCGGTAGACGGCGCTGTTTTCGGCGAAACTCCAGCGTTTGCGGTCAAGAAAATAGATATTCAGGGTCAGGAAGAACAGGGCCAGGCTCAGGTAGTAGAAAATATCGCGCAGATCGATCACGCCCCGTTCAATACTGGCAAAGCGGCTGCCGGTGCCGATGGCGCGCAGCAGTTCCGCGGCCCGGTCGCCGAAGAAATCCGTCACGCCGCTTGACCCGGTCAGGTAGAACAGGCCGGCCAGCAGGACGGTGAGCATGAGCGAAATAATCTGGTTGTCCGTGCGCGAAGAGACAAAAAGGCCGATGCTGATGTAGGCCGCGGCCATGAGCAGGGTGCCGAGATAGCCGCCGATGACCGGTCCCCAGTCGAGATTGCCCATCATGGCCACCGACAGCGGCAGGGCCGCGGTGAGGAGCAGGGCGCAGCAGGTCAGGGTGAGCACGGCCAGAAATTTCCCCAGCACCAGCTGATGGATGCGCACCGGCAGGGTCAGTAGGACCTCGAGGGTGCCCAGCTTCTGTTCCTCACTCCACTGGCGCATGGTGAGGGCGGCGACGAGAAAAATCATGAGCAGGGGCATCCAGCGGAAAAGGGGCCGGATGTCCGCCGTGTTTCTGGCAAAAAAGGTTTCCAGCCAGAAAAAGGAAAACAGGGCGCAGAGCAGAAAAGAGCCGATGAAAATAGCGGCCATGGGGGTGCCGAAGTAGGTCTTCAGCTCCTTTCCGGTTATGGCGAAAATCTGCTTCATTGCTCACCTCCTTCGGCCGCCAGTTCATGGAACACCGCTTCCAGCGGCCGCACCTCCTGCCGTAATTCACAGAGCTGCCAGTCATGCTCCCTGGCAAGGCGGTAGAGATGAGGACAGAGGTCTGTATCGCTGCCCGCCTTGATCAGAAAGGATATCCGGCCTTTCTCGTCCCTGCCTGCCGTGACCTGCCGCACGAAGGGCAGCGCGGTAAGTATTTGCTGCGGACCTGCCGCACTGTCGGCTTCCAGGGTCAGCCGGGCATTGCTGGTGGCGGCAAGCTCGGAGAGTTGGGCATCGGCCTTGATTTCGCCTTTGATAATGATGATCGCCCGGTCGCAGGTGGCCTCGACTTCCGACAGAATATGGGTGGAGATGATGACTGTGCTCTGTCTGGCCAGTTTCCTGATGAGATTGCGGACCTCGACGATCTGGGTGGGATCCAGTCCGTTGGTCGGCTCATCCAGGACGAGCAGCCTGGGGTGATGGACAATGGCCTGGGCAATGCCCACCATTTGCCGGAAGCCTTTGCTCAAGGTGCCGATGGGCACGGTGAGATGCTCGGCCAGGCCGGTGCCGAGAATCGCCTCGGAAAGCCGCCGCTGCTGGTCTGCCGCCGGGATGCTGCGCAGATCGGCGATCATGCGCAGATAGGATTGCACGGTCAGCTCGGGGTAGAGCGGCGCGTTTTCCGGCAGATAACCGATCAGCTGCTGGATCGCCGCACACTGGTCAACCACATCGAGTCCGGCGATCTCGGCGCTTCCGGAATCGGGCTGGAGGTACCCGGTGAGGATTTTCATCAGGGTGGTCTTGCCGGCTCCGTTCGGACCGAGAAGCCCGATGACCTCGCCATCCCGGACCGAAAAGGTGACATTGTCCAGGGCCGGGACCTCGCCATACTTTTTACATAAATTGCGTGCTTCAATCATGATGTCAGGCTTTACAAAAAAAATGGTTATGAAAGAGGCAGGAGCCGGGGGCCGGGAGTCAGGAAAGGAAAACTCTGCGCC
>JACQYM010000272.1:5374-6335 GCA_016208225.1 Deltaproteobacteria bacterium
CAATGGAGACAAACAAAGAAAGAAACAGTTCCGAAGGGAAAGCAATATTTCTGATCCGGACCGGTATGATGGCTGAGTCGTGGTAAATAAAGAACCAACTTTCGGAGTTGGGGAATTATTCGAGATAACAATAAGTTGTATGAATTAAGCCGCATGCAGTCCGTCATGCCGGACTTGATCCGGCATCCTATAGAAAACAGCGGCTACCGGATGCCGGCTGAAAACACCCCGTCAAGGCTTGCGGGCAGCGTTTCCGCCTGCCCGGCATGCCGGCTGGGGTGTGGCGGATTACAGATGCAGGATCCTGCCGCTCGGCTGCCACCTGGGGGTTTTTGCGCCGGCGATAGCTTGATAGGATTCAACCAGGTCGCCGATCCGCACATTTTTGAAGTCATCGATCTTCATGCCCACCTGCTGGCCCGGCATGGCTTTGCTGATGACATCCTTTTCAATGTGCAGGGACTCGATTCTGCCGGCGTAGACCGGCCCCATGGCCGAGATGATGCGGAAAGAATCACCGCGCTGCAGCCGGCCCGTTTCCACTTCACAGCCGATGATGATCCCCTTTCTGCTGCCTTTGAACAGGGCGATGACCTTGGCCTTGCCCAGGATTTTTTCATCCGTTTCCCGGGGCAGCAGGCTTCCGGTTATGGCCATGAGATCTTCCTGCAGTTTGTAGATCACCGAATAGAGGCGGACCTCGACGTTTTCCTCCTTGCACAGTTCGGCAAGTTTGGGCAGGACATTGACATTGAACCCGAGAATCAGTCTGCTGCCGGTGGCGGCGGTAATGACATCGGTTTTGCAGATGTCGCCCACGCCTTTGTGGATCACTGAAACCGGCACCGGATCAGCGGCGCTACGGGCGATGATGTCGCAGACCGCCTGTTCACAGCCGTCCGTGTCGCTTTTGATCACCACTTCAAGGACCGGCTTGTGCTCCGGTGCCGCTGGTGCGGCT
>JACQYM010000127.1 GCA_016208225.1 Deltaproteobacteria bacterium
CGTTTTTCCAGATATTTTCGGGCGATCGCCTCGCCTTCTCTGCCGAGCGTCTGCCGGTGGCGGGTCATGACCTTTTCCAGTCAGGGGTCGAGCAACTCCCGCACGCCGCTGAAAGTCCGGCGGTGAATTTCGCAGGGTCCGAAGCGGGTGAGCAGATTTCTATGCTCGCTGGTCGGATAACCTTTATGTTTCTGGAAATTATACTGGGGATAGAGGGCATGATATTCCGACATCATCCGGTCACGGGTCACCTTGGCGACAATCGAGGCGGCGGCAATGGAGGCGCTCTTTGATTCGCCTTTGACGAGCGTCTGCTGGTTTACTTTGAGGGGCACGGCAAACGTACCGTCGACAAGGAGAAAATCAGCCGGTTCGGCTAACTCGAGCACAGCCCGTTGCATTGCCAGCAGAGAGGCCTGCAGAATATTGATCGCGTCAATTTCCGCCGCCGTCGCGACCCCGACCCCGATGGGAATGCCCATGCCGGTCAGGGTCGCAAACAGCTCTTCCCGCTTTTTCTCCGTCAGTTTCTTTGAATCCTGAAAAAGAACATAGCAGCAATCGGCCGGCAGAATGACTGCGGCGGCAACAACCGGTCCGGCAAGGGGACCGCGGCCTGCCTCATCCACCCCGGCAACACGTCCCATGCCTTTGCCGGCCAATGCGCGCTCAAAGGAAAAGGTGACCATCGCAGAGGCGGAAACGGGGCGCCAATCAGACGATGCCCTTCTCCCTGATTCTGGCAGCCTTGCCGCGCAGATTGCGCAGATAGTAGAGCTTGGAGCGGCGGACACGGCCCTGGCTGTTCACCTCGATTTTCTCGACCCGGGGGGAATGGAGCGGGAAGGTTTTTTCGACCCCGACGCCATGGGAGATCTTGCGCACGGTAAAATGCGCCCCCATGGTGCCATTTTTCCGGCCGGTGACAACGCCCTTGAAAATCTGGATCCTTTCCTTGGCGCCCTCAACAATGCGGATGTGCACGCTCACCGTATCCCCGGTCTGGAATTTGGGGGTGTCAAAGCGCATGTTTTCCTTTTCAATCCGTTCTAAGATATTCATGATGTTCACTCTCTTTTTTATTTGGCTCATGGCTCATGGCTCATAGCTGATGGCCCATGGCTCTTGGTTATTGTTCATTGTTCATTATCATGGCTCATTGCTCCTGATGCATGGTTTTGCCAGCAGCCATGCGCCATGAGCTATCAGCCGATCCCCAGCAGCCGGTCAAGCACGATGGCAACCGCCGACCGTACCGACAGGTGCCGGTAATCTCCCTGGCCGCCGATGGGCGGCAGCATCAGGTCAACCCCGGTCAGGGCCTCTTCGGCCAATCCCCATCCGGTGCCGAACAGGAGCAGCACGCGGCTGCCCTGCTCGATCCTTTCCCGCATGGCGGAAAAGGTGATAGTCCGTGCCTGCTGCCTGGCGCTGGTTGCCGCGACCAGGGGCCTGGGTCCGTCGGCCGTGGCCAGGGCATAAAGGCTCTGCAGGTCGTCGCAGATGACCACCGAGGCCAGGGCTTCTTTTCTGTCGGCGTTGTATCGGGCCCCGTACCCATCCTGCCAGTGCCCCACGATCTCGCCCACCAGCCGCTGCTGGTCCTGATACGGGGTGACTATATAAAAGTTCCTGATCCCGAAAGTGCGGCCAGCCCGGGCAATATCATGAATATCAAGATTCGTTACCGCCGAGCCGATGATTTCCTGATTCTTGTTATACACCGGATAATGGATCAGGGCCACATCCACATGGCCGGCGCGGCAATCACCTTTTTCCGTCACGCTTCGCCCTTTGCATCAAGCCGTACCCCATGCTTTGCCAGCAGCCGCAGCTCCTTTTTGCTGAAGGTCATTGCCGCCAGCAGGTCAGGCCGCTTTTCCAGGGTCATCCGGATACCGGTCACGAACCGCCACTCGGCGATCTTCGCATGGTCGCCGGAAAACAGCACCTCCGGCACCCCATATCCTTCAAAATCGCGGGGCCGGGTATACTGGGGATATTTGACCCCGCCCCTGGTAAAGGTATCACAGGCAACCGATCCTTCACAGCCGAGCACGCCCGGCAGCAGACGGGTGACGGAATCGATGATCACCATGGCCGCCAGTTCGCCGCCCGTCAGGATGTAGTCCCCGATGGAAATCTCCTCGTCAACGAAATGCTGCCTGATCCGTTCATCCACGCCCTCATACCGGCCGCAGATCAGGATCAAATTCTTGCGGCGGGCCAAGTCAACCGCCACCGCCTGGTCATATTTTCTGCCCTGGGGCGAGAGCAGCACCACATGGCTCTCTTCCATCCCCTGTCTGGTCTGCCGTATGGCCGCAGCCAGCGGCTCCGGCTTCATGACCATGCCTTCCCCGCCGCCGAACGGCCGGTCATCGGTCATGCTGTGCCTGTCCGTAGCGAAATCCCGGATGTTGACCATGACAACTTCTATCCGGCCGGCTTCAATGGCCCGGCGGATAATGCCTTCCTGCAGGGGCGAGGCCAGCAGCTGCGGAAAAATGGTCAGGACATGAAACCGCATCAGCCGTTTATTTCCAGAAGTCCTTCCGGCGGATCGACCACAATCCGGCCGGCTGCTGCATCAATTTCCACGACAAACCCATCAATGGCCGGGATCAGATACTCCCGGCCCGTGCCGGTCACCACCAGGATGTCATGGGCACCGGTGGGGAGCATACTGCTGACGCGGCCGAGAAGCAGCCCGCTGGCGGTAACCACCATCATGCCCTGCAGGTCATGCCAGTAAAACTCGCCCGCCGCCGTTGCCGGCAGCTCCTGCCGGTCAACAAAAACCGTGCAGCCGGTCAGGGCCTCGGCCGCCGTGCGGTCATCCACGCCAACCAGGGCCGCCAGGACAAAGTGTCCCTGGATGCGGCAGCTGCGCAGTTCATAGGGCCGGGGCGGCCCTTCCGGCTGCCTGGCGAGCAGAACCTCGCGGTACAAGGCAAAATTATCAGGATTCCCGGAAAAGGGATAAATTTTCACTTCTCCCCTGATCCCGTGGGGTTTGACAATTTCCCCCACCGGCACCGCACCGCTTTCCGCGGCCCGGCTTTCATCCCTGGGCACAGGATCACCTCTCCGGGGCGTGTTATTCAAGAATTTCCAATCTGGCTCTTTTATTCTGCTTGCCCGCTGCCGCGGTCAACAGAGCCCTGATCGCCCTGGCAGTTCTCCCCTGCTTGCCGATAACCTTGCCCAGATCATCCTTGGCGACGCGAAGCTCAACCACCACAACATCATCCTGAGCATTTTCAATGACTTCCACCGCCTGGGGCTGATCCACAAGTGATGTTGCAATAAAACTTACCAGTTCTTTCATGGGATTTCCTGCCATTCCAGGCGGCAGATCAGGCGGCAGGCGCCATCTTCAACAGATTCTTTACCGTATCCGTGGGCTGCGCGCCCTGATCCAGCCAGATCTGCAACTTTTCGCGATGAATGGTGACCGCGGCCGGCTGCTGCATGGGATCATAGGTGCCGACAACCTCCAGGAACTTGCCGTCCCGTTTGGACTCCGAATTTGCAACCACGATGCGATAGAAGGGTTTTTTCTTCCTGCCCATTCTGGTGAGTCGAATTCTTACCGCCATACTCTGTTTTCCTCCTTGACCGGCTTGGCCGGGTTTTTTTATCGATACAACAAAAGTGATAGATTCGTTGGTTAAGCCTGCTAAACCGGCGCCTGGTTTCCGGTTTACAGTGCGGGTACTTCCCTTAATCCGCCAACTGTAAACCTCATGTCTCTGTGACCTCTGTGCGCTCTGTGGTTACTTTTTATTCAGCGCGACAGCCCCTTGGGCAGCTTGCGCCGTTTCTGGCCGCCGGCGGTCACGGGAACGCCGCCGAATTTTCCCTTCATCTTCTTCATCATCTTCAGCATTTCCCCGTAGCTCTTGATGACCTTGTTCACATCCTGCACGGTGGTGCCGCTGCCTTTGGCTATCCGCTGCCGGCGGCTGGCATTGATGATCTGGTATTTGCGCCGTTCCTCAAAGGTCATGGACCGGATAATCGCCTCGACCTTGCCCAGCTCCTTCTCGTCCGGCTTGGGCATGTCCTTCAGCTGCCGCATGCGGTTCAGCCCCGGAATCATGCCCATGATCTGTTCCAGGGTGCCCATTTTCTTGATCTGCTGGATCTGCTCCAGGAAATCTTCCAGGCTGAAGGTGCTTTTCTGTATTTTTTTGGCGAGCTTGTCCGCCTTTTCCCGGTCAACTACCTCTTCGGCCTTTTCAATCAGGGTGAGAACATCACCCATGCCGAGGATCCGGGAGGCCATACGGTCCGGATGAAAGGTCTCCAGGGCGTCAAGATCTTCGCCGGTGCCGATAAATTTGATCGGCCGCTGCGCCACCCTGGTAATGGAAAGCGCGGCGCCGCCGCGGGCATCACCCTCCATCTTGGTGAGGATCACGCCGCTGATGGCCAGATCCTGGTTGAACTTCTCGGCCACCGTCACCGCATCCTGACCGGTCATGGCATCGGCCACGAACAGGATCTCGGCGGGAGTGACAGCTGCCTTGATATTCGCCAGCTCGCCCATCAGCTTCTCATCGATATGCAGGCGGCCTGCCGTATCGATCAGCACGGTGTCATAATTGCTCTGCCGGGCGGCAATGACCGCGTTTTTACAGATATCGACCGGATTCTGATCGGTCTGCGAGGGGTGCACCGGCACGTCGATGGCGCGGCCGAGCACATGCAGCTGCTCGATGGCAGCGGGACGATAGATGTCAGCCGGCACCAGATAGGGCCGGCGCCCCTGTTTTTTCAACAGCTTGGCCAGCTTGGCCGCCGAAGTGGTCTTGCCGGAACCCTGCAGCCCCACCATCATCAGAATGGCAGGCGTTTTTCCCGACAGGTCAAGCCCTGCCGTGGCGCCGCCCAGCAGGCCGATCAACTCCTCATGGACAACCTTGATGACCTGCTGGCCGGGCGAGAGGCTCTGCAGAACCTCCTGGCCCACGGCCTTCTCCCCGACGGCAGCGACAAACTCCTTGACGACCTTGAAGTTGACATCCGCCTCAAGCAGGGCCATGCGCACTTCGCGCAGGGCATCTTCAATATTCTTGTCAGTCAGCTTGCCATGGCCGCGCAGGTCTTTGAATACCTTATGTAAGCGGTCTGAAAGATTTTCAAACATAATATTCCGTCTCTTGTACAATGCCTTCTCCTGCTGCAGGAAAGGCAGATTACTCACAGTAAACGAGGAAAAATAATTGGATATGAAAAGAATGTCAAGATTTTAAGCCGCAGGGGAAAATAATATTGCTGTCAGGATGCCGCCGCCGGCATCCTGCCCCATAACGAACCTGTTGAAAACAAAGGGGATTTCCGCCTGCTCAGCGCTGCACGGTTTCCAGACAGGCCTTAAGCGAGGCGGCATCCTCCACCTGCAGGCAGAGGCAGCCATGGCCCTTGGGCAGAATTTTTTTCAACAGGCCGGTGAGCACGTTTTTCGGCCCCACCTCGATAAAGGTTGTCACCCCCTGCCGGTGCATGGCGAGGATGGTATCATGCCACTTGACCATGGCGGCGATCTGGCGGCTCATGATGGCGCGGATGGCAACGGGATCGGTTTCCGTGGCCGCGGTGACATTAAACATGATTTCGCCCTGCGGGGCGTGAAAGATGGTCTGCTCCATAACCCTGGCAAAATCCGGCACCGCCCCGGCAACCAGCGGACTGTGCCAGGCGCCGCTCACCGGCAGCGCCACGGCCTTGCCGCCCTGCTGGCCGGCCAGCGCGGCAGCCGCTTCCACCCCGGCCGCATCCCCGGAAATCACGACCTGCATCTCCGAATTGTGATTGGCCGCCACCACGACACCTTTGGTTGCCGCGGCGGCGACAATTTCCCGCACCTGGTCGATGGTGAGTTTCAGGATGGCGCTCATGGCGCCCGGATGGGCGGCGCTTTCCCTTTCCATCAGCCGGCCGCGCTCGGTGACCAGCCGCAGGGTGTCTTCCGGGCTCAGCACACCGGCCGCGGCCAGGGCCGAATATTCCCCCAGGCTATGGCCGGCAAAAAATGCCGCATTGATCCCCGCTTGCCGCACCGCCTGCAGACAGATGAGATTCAGCACGGTCATGGCCGGCTGCAGATGCAGGGTGCGGGTCAACTCCTCCATGGGGCCTTCCAGGCAGAGCCTGGCCAGGGGAAAACCGCTGATTTCTTCCGCCAAGCGCATCAACCGGCGGGCATCATCGCTCTGTTCGAGAAAATCCCGGCCCATGCCGACAAACTGCGAGCCCTGGCCGGGAAAAAGAAATGCGGTTTTCGCCGCATCATTCACATAATTCGTCATTATCCTGTTCCTTCTTCATTAAAAGTGCCTAAAATTGCGGTACTTTTCTGATCGGAAACCCCTTAAACTTTAGGCACTTTAGCGCACTTTAAGTACTTTAGGCACTCTTCCCCTCCGCCCCGTCCCGGTCCAGCAGGCTGGCGAGCAGAAAAATACCGACCCCCACCACGATGGCCGAATCGGCCACGTTAAAGGCGGGCCAGTGGTAACGAGCCACATAAAAATCGAGGAAATCGACCACCGAGCCGTAGCGCACCCGGTCGATCAGATTGCCCGCCGCCCCGCCGGCAATCAGGGCAAAGGCGTACAGATAGAGGACGCTGCGGTCCCGGTATTGCCGGAAGGCGAAACCGATGAATACCAGGGCGCCGCAGGCGATGCCGATGAAAAACCAGGGCTGCCAGGCCGGGTCGGCATTGGCCAGCAGACCGAATGCCGCCCCCCGGTTGTGCAGATAGGTCAGGTTAAAAAAACCGGGCACCACTGTTTTGATCTCATGCAGGCCGAAACGGGACATGACGAGCCATTTGCTCAGCTGATCGGCGATGATCACCAGCGCGGCCAGCAGAAACAGCAGCGGAAACGATCGTGATTTTTCCCTGGTCCGCATCAGTCGCCTGCCGGTTCCAGCGCGCGGATCACTGTCGAGCAGCGGGCGCAGATGGTCGGATGCTCACCGTTCTGGCCCACGGTTTCACTGCGCAGCCAGCAGCGTTCACATTTTTCAGCCGCCGAGGATTTCACCAGCACGGCAAGGCCGGGGATCTCCTCGCTGGCAATCGCCCCTTCCGGCGCCGCCGTGGCCTTATAGAGCCGGGAAACGATGCAGATGGTTTCCAGGGTCTGCCACCGGTCAGCCAGAAAATCGGCCAGATCGGCGGGCACGGCAAGCCACACCTCCGCCTCCAGGGAATGGCCGATCACCTTATTCTGGCGGGCCATCTCCAGCACCTTGGTAATCTCGGCCCGCACGGTCTGCAGCCTCTCCCAGTCCCAGTTCAGCTCCTTGTTCAGGTTCTCCTCCTTGACCGGGGGAAAACCGGCCAGAAAAATATTTTCCTCGCGCCCGGCCGCGGCGGGCAGATGGTCCCACACCTCGGCGGCGGTAAAGGAGAGCACCGGACTCATCAGCCTGGTCATGCCGTCCAGGATCTCATAGAGCACGGTCTGGGCCGCCATTCTGGCCGGGGAGCGGTCCAGCTCGGTATAGAGCCGGTCTTTCAAGATATCCAAATAAAAGGCGCTCATGGTCACCGTACAGAACTGGTACAGGGTGTGGAATACCATATGAAACTCGAAATTGTCATAGCCCTGCATCACCCGGCGCTTGACCAGTTCAAACTGGGAGATGGCCCAGCGGTCGATCTCCGGCATGTCGGCCAATGCCACCGCATCCGCGGCGGGGGAAAAATCGCTGAGATTGCCGAGCATATAGCGCACGGTGTTGCGGATCTTGCGATAGGCCTCGGACAGCCGCCGCAGGATTTCCGCCGAAATCTTGATATCGTCCCGGTAATCCTCCGAGGCGACCCAGAGGCGCAGGATATCGGCGCCATACTCCTTGATGATCTCGCCGGGGGCAATGACGTTGCCGATGCTCTTGGACATCTTGCGGCCCTGGCCGTCCACCACGAAGCCGTGGGTCAGCACCCCCCTGTACGGGGCCGTGCCCCTGGTGCCCACGGAGGCGAGCAGCGCGCTCTGGAACCAGCCGCGGTGCTGATCGCTGCCTTCCAGGTAGAGATCGGCCGGGGTGGGCAGACCGCGCTCCTCCAGCACGGCGGCAAAACTGACGCCCGAGTCAAACCAGACATCCAGGATGTCCGTTTCCTTGGCAAAGTCAGCAGCGCCGCATTGGCCGCAGACAGCGGCAGGGCCGGTAAAATCCTGCAGCTCATGGGAGAACCAGGCATCGGCCCCCTCCCTGGCAAACAGCTCTTCAATGGTACGGTTGATCGCCTCGTTGTTGATGATATGGCCGCACTTTACGCACATGATGGCGGTAATCGGCACCCCCCAGGCGCGCTGGCGGGAGAGGCACCAGTCCGGCCGGCCTTCCACCATGCCGTAAATGCGCTCCATGCCCCAGGAGGGGGTCCAGTTGACCTGCCGGATGGCGGCCAGCGCCTTTTTGCGCAGATCATTGTTTTCCATGCCGATGAACCATTGCTCCGTGGCCCGGAAGATGACCGGCTTTTTGCAGCGCCAGCAATGGGGATAACTGTGGGTGACCTTGTCCTGCGCCAGCAGATGGCCGCTCGCCCGCAGATCATCGCAGATCCGCTGGTTTGCCGCCATGATCTCCAGGCCGGCGTAAGGGCCGGCTTCCTCGGTGAACCGGCCGGCATTATCCACCGGCGACAGCACCGGCAGCCCATAGCGCAGGCCGGTCAGATAGTCCTCGCGGCCATGGCCCGGGGCGGTATGCACGCAGCCGGTGCCGGTGTCGAGCGGGACATAGTCGGCCAGCACAATGAGGGACTGGCGGGGCAGAAAGGGATGGCGGCATTTTCTGCCCTCCAGGGAGGCGGCGGCAAAGGTGGCGAGAATCTCGTACCCGGCAATGCCGCAGGCGGCGCAGGCCTTCTCGACCAGAGCCCCTCCGCCATGAGCAGCACCTCATCGCCGACCTTGACCGCGGCATAGGTGAACTGGGGATGCAGGGCCACGGCCAGGTTGGCCGGCAGGGTCCAGGGCGTGGTGGTCCAGATGACGGCCGCGACCTTTTGGCCGGCCAGGGCGGGAACCGCGTCCCCCAGATCGTCAGCCACCGGGAACTTCACATAGATGGAAAACGAGGTGTGGTCTTCATATTCCACCTCGGCCTCGGCCAGGGCGGTGACGCAGGAGGTGCACCAGTAGACCGGCTTCTTGCTGCGGGTCACCGAACCGCTGGCCAGAAAACGGTTGAACTCCCGGGCAATGGCCGTCTCATATTTGAAATCAATGGTGAGGTACGGGTTTTCCCAGTCGCCCAGCACCCCCAGCCGTTTGAAATCGGCCCGCTGCTTGTCGATCCATTTCTGGGCATACCGGCGGCAGGCGCCGCGGAAGGCGAGCTTGCTGATCTCTTTTTTCTTGTCGCCCAGCTCCCTGTCCACATTATGTTCAATGGGCAGGCCGTGGCAGTCCCAGCCCGGAATATAGGGGCAGTGAAAGCCGGCCATGCGCTTCGATTTCAGGATAATGTCCTTCAGCACCTTGTTAAAGGCGGTGCCGAGATGAATGAAGCCGTTGGCATAGGGAGGCCCGTCATGGAGCAGATAGAGCGGCCGGCCGGCTGTCGCCTGCTGCACCTTTTCGTAAAGCCCCTCCTGTTCCCAGACCTTCAGCAGTTCAGGCTCCTTCTGCGAAAGGCTGGCCTTCATTTTAAAACTCGTCTGGGGCAGATTCAGCGTCGCCCGGTAATCCATGGTTCTGTCTCCGAATATGAAAAATGGTGATGACTTCGCAAAAAGTCCAGTTTAGAGCACACGGAGATCACAGAGAAATTTTTTCTATTCCAGCAATTTATCTCTGCGCGCCTTGTGGTGATTTTCAGTTTTTACGGGGTTCCTCGCAATGGTGATCCCGGAAATATGCGCGGGGTAACAAACCAGATAGAATACCAATTCAGCGGCAACTTGCAAGGGTTTAATGCAGGAAAGGGGGCAAGAAGTTTTTTTATCGAGCCGAGGTTGACGGTTTACCGTTTCCGGTTTACGGTAATGTCGATTTCCCGTGTAATTCCCAGGGAAAACCGATCCATACGCCGTTGTAATCAAATCATGACCGACTCGTAAAAAACTGGAAATTAACCACGGAGATCACAGAGCCCACAGAGATAACTAATTGTAATTAAAAATGTTTTCTCTGTGATCTCTGTGTGCTCCGTGGTGAAAATAAATTCCCGCGACCGGGAGGGAGACAAGAATATGACCCCGAAAATAATCGCCCTGGCGGGCAAAGGCGGCACCGGCAAAACGACCACCTCGGCCCTGCTGCTCAAATACCTGCTGGCCAGGAAACTGACCCCGGTGCTGGCCGTGGACGCCGACGCCAACGCCAACCTGAACGAACTGCTGCAGCTTGAAGTGGGAGTGACCATCGGCCAGATCAGAAAGGAGCTGAAGGGCGACCTGCCGCCGGGCATGACCCGCGACCAGTTCATGAACATGAAGATCCAGCAGGCCATCATCGAGGAAACGGGGTTTGACCTGCTGGTCATGGGCCAGCCCGACGGCCCGGGCTGCTACTGCTCGGCCAACCAGTACCTGGCCATGACCATGGACCATCTGGCGGCCAACTACCGCTATATCGTGGTGGATAATGAGGCGGGCATGGAACATCTGAGCCGCATGAATCTGCGGGTCATCGATTATCTGCTCATCATTTCCGATCCGTCGGCCCGCGGCATCCTCACCGCCCGCCGCATCGCCGAAATCACCGGGCCGCTGGGGCTGACCATAAAAAACCGGCATCTCATCGTCAACCGGGCGCCGGAGCCGCTGTCCGCCGAGCTGGACGCCAAAATCCGGGAGGCGGTCAACGAGAGCAATCTGCCCCTGGCCGGCATCTTCCCGGCCAGCGATGATCTGATTAAACAGGAAATAACAAGAGGGTCCTACCTGCAGCTGGCGGATGACGTGCCGGTGGTGCGGACCGCCTTTGCCGCCTTTGACCGGATCTTTGCCGCCGGTTGACAGATTGCGGATTTCGGATGGCGAAATGCGCATTTCATCAGCCATGAGCCATCAACCGGTTCGTCGGGTTACGGCGATAAGGCCGCCTAACCCGACCTACCTTCTTTGACCGGATTTTTGCATGATGTATAAGGGAGGAGGAAAAAGAAAAGACCAGGGTAGACCTCGGGCCTCACTCCACACCCCGATCCCATAAACAGACAGGGGCGGTTCACGAGAACCGCCCCTGCACACCCGCCCTGAGCCATTAACCAGGCCCATCAGCCGTCAGCTAACCACCTAAACACCTAAACAGCTAATCCCCTAAATTTATCTCTTCATATTGATAACATCGGCGATCATCTCATCCGTGGTGGTGACGATCTTGGTATTGGCCTGAAAGCCGCGCTGCACGGTGATGAGATTGACAAACTCCGTGCCGATGTCCACGTTGGACTGCTCCAGGGCGTTGGGGGCGATGGTGCCCAAGCCGTTGCTGCCCGGTACGCCGGTCACCGGCGCGCCTGATTCGGTGGTTTCATTAAAAATATTGCCGCCTTTCTTGTAAAGCCCCTCCAGGCTGGCAAAATTTGCCAGGGCCACCTGGGCCTTTTTCAGCACCTGGCCGTTGGAATAGTTGCCGGTGATGATGCCTTCCGTGTTGACTGCCACCGCCTGCAGAAAGCCCGAGGCATAGCCGTTCTGGTCCTGGAAGATGGTGGTGGAGCTGTTGGCGTACTGGGTGGTGGCCAGGGCTTCCGGCGCAAAATCGGAACTCACCACGCCCCCCTGTTCGCTGCCGTCCTCCCCGCTCACATCCGCATCCAGAACGAGAAAAGGCGTGCCGCCGTTGCCCCAGGGATCGGCGCCGGTGGCCGTGACCGAGGTCATTTCCAGCTGGCTCTGGTAGCCGGTGGACGAGGCCTCGTCCGCCACCCGGTCGGTGAGCACCAGCCGGCCGGCGAAATCGATCTCCGCATCGGCGTTGAACACGTTTTCCAGCCAGTCGAGCATGTCCTGGATGGTGCCCGAGTTGGTGGGGGAAATCACCGCGTCCACCGTATAGGTCTGGGCCACCACCGGGGTGCCGTCGCTGGCAAAGCCGGTGAAGGTAAAGACATCGCCGTCGGCGATGGCGGGGCCGCCGCTGTCATAGACCTGGGTCCAGGGGGTGTTGGCGTTGACCACCGGCAGGGTGCCGCCGGTGCTGAGTCCCTGGCTGGTGGAGAAAACTTTTCTTTTGGAGGTGGTGACATTGATGACCGTATCGCCGTTCACCCCGGTTTCGCCGAAGGGATTGGCATCATCCAGGGTGGCGGGGCCGGCGATGGAGCCGTCCACCACCACACTGGTCACCACCATGCCGCTGTTGCCCGCGGTCAGATCGGTCATTTTCAGCCGGCCGTAGGCATCAATGGTGGCGGTGCAGCCGAATTCCGTGCCCACGGCATCGAGAAACTCCTGCACCTTGGCATCCGTATTGATGCTATAGGTCACGGTGGCCGCACTGCCGTCG
>JACQYM010000047.1 GCA_016208225.1 Deltaproteobacteria bacterium
CATGACTCCTGGTCATCAGGGGAGATCTCTTTGTCGTGCGCCCAAGAGAAATCAGACCCCGCGAATATTGCGCTGTACAAGAAAAATTGTTCTGTTAAAACTGTCTATTATATAAATAACAGGACAATGGAATCAGTCATGATTACTTTCCTGTTAAAAAATCAAAAACGAAAGACTATAATTATAGCTGATTCTTTCCATGTTTGAAACAACTTATTTTATCTTGCCGGACAAGAAAAATTCATGAGAAAACAACCCCCGAGCCCCATCGTTTTGTTCTATTTTCTGAGCCTGCTGTCCCTGGCCACCGTCCTGATGGGCTGGCTGCTGTGGCCCTTTGCCACAAGTATCGTTCTTTCCTACCTGCTGGCCACGATATTTGACCCGGTCTATCGCTATCTCAACAGGCGGATGTCGGCGCAATTTTCCTCGCTGGTTACCTGCGCGCTCATTGTCCTGCTGATTTTCGTGCCGGTGATTCTTCTGGTCGGTGCCCTTTCCCGGGAGGCCTACGACCTGTTCCAGCTGACCAAGGGCACGGACCTGGCGGCGAAATTCAATGAATTCGTGGAAGGCAGCGCCCTGCTGGCCGGATTCAAGGGACTGCTCGCCGGCTACGGGATCAGGATCGAGGTGGCCGCGCTGGGCGCCGAAATGGCCAAGTTCGGAGGAATGTTCGCGCTTTTTGTCTATAACCAGGCCAGCGCCTGGGCGGCCAATATTCTCCATTTCATGTTTAATTTTTTTATGATGGTCATCATCATTTTTTTCCTGCTCATCGACCGCAGCCGTCTGCTCAATTATATCATGCGGCTTTCGCCCCTGCCCGATGAGCATGAGAAGCGGCTGATCAGCAAGTTTGAAGAGATCAGCACGGCCATTCTCATCGGCAACGGGACATGCGGCCTGATCCAGGGGGTGGCGGGTGGAATGGTCTTTGCTTTTCTGGGATTTTCTTCGCCGGTGATCTGGGGCGTGGTGATGGGAATTCTGGCCTTTCTGCCCATTGTCGGCATCGCGCTGGTCATGTGGCCGGCGATTCTCTTTCTTCTCTTGCAGGGCAACGTGGCGCAGGGGCTTGGCTTGATTATTGTTTATATTTTTCTCACTCTGGTCGTGGAGTACATGCTCAAGACAAAGCTGGTGGGCGGCACGGTTAAAATGCACCTCCTGCTGGTTTTTCTGGCCATTATCGGCGGGCTGCAGGTATTCGGGGTGCTGGGCATCATCTATGGGCCGATGATTGTCACCGGCTTTCTGACCCTGGCCGACATTTACATGGTCGATTATGACAAGTGCGTCAAAAGTATTTTCTACTGGAAGGAAGGCATTTCCCCGGCAGACAGGTCTGATGATGAAGGATTCCGGTAAACCGGCGGCCCCTTTTCCGGCCGTGCTTCGGCAATACATGGAGCTGATGCGGGAGGTTGATGAAGCGGTGCAGGCCCTGGAGGGGTTGCACCGGGACCATCTGCGGTGCCGTCCGGGCTGCAGCAGCTGCTGCACCTTATCTACCGTGCTGCCCCTTGAGGCGGCGGCGCTGCGCCTGGCCATTGCCGGAGTGGACGGGAAGGTGAAAAAATTAATTCGTGCGCCGCGGCCGGGGGAGTTCTGTCCCCTGCTGGTTGATTGCCGGTGCGCGATTTATCAGAGCCGGCCCCTTATCTGCCGTACCCACGGCCTGCCCATTGCCTACGTGGATTATGAACGGCAGACCATAGATGTATCCGTCTGTCCGCTGAATTTTACCGAAGATTATGCATTTGCCCGGCAGGAGCTGTTCTTTATCGACTCGTTCAACGTCAGTCTGGCGCAGTTCAATACTGAATACTGCACGCAGCAGGGACTCCCGCCCGCAGCTCGCATTGCCCTGGCGGATATCGTCGCTGTCGCCACTGCGCCGCCCCCTGCAAGATAACCGGCCAGCCATGGTCGTGTCTCCATCGTAAATCCCTGATGTATCCGCAGCCTTCCCCAGCGGCAACGATCCTTGCCGCAAGGAAGTGATTTGCTATTGCTGATGGCAATAATTATTATTTACTTAAGAGAATGGCCGATCGTACCCATTTTTCGTTGCTTGAGAAGGACAGGCAAGGAGGTGTGCCATGATGGAGAGCCAGAAAGCATTGATATGTCCTGAAATTTCCGTAAATCATGATGACAGGGATGAGGGGTTGGTTATTGAGGCCGCTCTGCCTGGCGTGGCAAAGGAAAATGTTTCCCTCACTTTCGGGGATGCGCATTTCTGCCTTTCCGGGGAGCGGGACGATGCACGCTTTGACGGATGCTATCAGTTGGCGCATGAGGTTGATAATCACAAGGCAAATGCCAAGTTGGAAAACGGTCTGCTGCGCATCCATGTTCCGTTTAAGGAACCTCTGCGCGGTATCCGCATAGAAGTTGCCTAGGTCGTGAACGGAGGACCGCAACCGGTCTTCCGCAAGGAGGTTCGCCATGAAAGAAGTGAGCTATGCCGATAAGAAGTTTACCGTTGATGAAAAGGGATTCCTGACCGATCCGGCCCAATGGGATGAGGATGTCGCCCGGGTGCTGGCGGAACGGGAAGGCATCACCGATTTTTCAACGGTGGACATGGAAATTGTCCGCTTTATGCGGAAGTATTATGAAAAATTCCATGCATTCCCGATTTTGAACTATGTCTGCAAGAATATTCATGAGCCCCGTGAATGTGTGGATAAAAAATTCGGCAACCCGATGAAGGCCTGGAAAATTGCCGGATTGCCCGAACCATCGAATATCACATTTGAAACACTGGACGGGGAACACTATCATCTGGAGGAATGCTGTTAAGCGGGCTGCTGCATGCGGCTTGATCAGTTTTCCGCCGGAGGGCGTTGCCCTGTCCGGCTGGAGGTTATGCCATGGCTGACAAGAAAGAAAAAAATATAGTAACTCCGGAAAAAAATGAAAAACCGCGCCAAGAAACATGTGTCTGCAACATGGAATGGCGCAGTTCCCGCGAAGGCGAGGAGGAGAGTGACTGCATCTGCATGCCTGACCCTGAATTGGGAAAGGAAGAGGCAGTTCGTTGAAGCGCCGAAAAAAGGGGAGTGATTCCGGACAGTGAATCTCTCCCCTTTGCGGCTGTGTGACCTGCATTTCCGGGAACAGGTTTGTCATAGGTATTTCCTTTCGTTTCCGCTGTTTTCGCTGTCTTTTCCCATCTCCAAAAAATCCGTCCCATCCCTGAATTTTGCTGGTTTACCGATCTGCTTGGTACTATGGTAATGCATGGAGGGATCAGAGGAGGCGTTGTGCAAACTGCAAAGGATGGAAAAGGAGGACGGGATGAAAAAAAAGATGGCAAAGTGTTTCCTGCTGGCCGCGGTCTTCGCGGCCGGCGCAGGGCAGGAGGAGAGCAGGGCCGGAGAGCAGGCAATCAGCCGGGAAATGTACCGGCAGGGTGAGGTGGTCATGGCCGGCACGGTGGACCAGGTGCCGCCCGGCTACCGGATCAGGAAGGTGCTGCCGAATGCCGGACTGGTGGTGCTGCAGGTTGACCGGGGCAGTGAGCAGCAGCAGGTCGGGGCCTTGCGGGCCATGGGCCGCAAAAGCGGTCTCAATTTGAAATACCAGGCCTTTTTTGTGCCCAATGATCTGTATTACACCGTCCAGTGGAATATGAGCATGGTGCAGAGTGAAATGGCATGGGATATCACAACCGGCTCTCAGGTCAGGGTGGCCATTCTCGACACCGGCCTGAGGACGGTGGGCGCGGCTGACGGCATCGCCTGCGTGGATGAACGGCCGGGCAGCGATATCGTCAACAGCGACGATGATCCGGTAGACGGGGCCGGCCACGGCACCCATGTGGCAGGGACAGTGGCCCAGACCACCGGCAACCTGACCGGGGTGGCGGGGCTGGCCCACGGCGCCTGCGTCATGCCGGTGAAGGTGCTGGACGACGAAGGCGCCGGCACCTCGGCCGATATTGCCGAGGGCGTGCTGTTTGCCGTAAACAACGGCGCCTCGGTCATGAACCTGAGCCTGGGGTGGCCGGCAAATCTGCCGGTGTCCAGTGACCCGGTGCTTGATCCGGCCCTGGCGGCAGCCCATGCAGCCGGGGTCACCATCGTCTGCGCCGCGGGCAATGACGGCTGGAGCAAGAATGTCAGCTACCCGGCGATTTCCCCATACACCATCGCGGTGGGGGCTGTTGACTGGCACCAGACGGTCGCCTCCTACTCAAACGGCGGCACCGGCCTTGATCTGGTGGCGCCCGGCGGTGGCGGCTCGGTTCCCGAGGACGCGGTGCTGCAGGAGACCTTTGACGATTCCGGCTGGGGGTATTTCTATTACACCGGTACCTCCATGGCCACCCCGCATGTGGCAGCGGCGGCGGCCTTGCTCTATGCCGTCACCCCCGGCATCACGCCGGAACAGGTGCGCACCGTGCTCACCAGCACCGCCGCTGATCTCGGCGCTACGGGTTATGACAGCGAGTACGGCCACGGCCTGCTGCAGGTCCATAATGCCCTTGTTTCTTCCGGCGATTGCCCGGACGGCGATTCTGACGGCTGGACCACCTGCGCCGGCGATTGCAATGACGGCAGCGCCGCGATCAATCCGGCCGTGGTCGAGGTGTGCGGCGACAATCTGGACAATAACTGCGACGGCGCCATTGACGAAGGCTGCGAGGTGTGTGCCGATGAAGACGGCGACGGATGGACCACCTGCGACGGCGACTGCAATGATGCGGATATCCATGTGCATCCCGGTCATCAGGACAGCAGGGGCCGCTGGGGCTCAAACGGGATTGACAATGACTGTGACGGGATGATTGACGGCTGATTGCCGGAGGAGTCAGGAGTCAGAATTCAGGAGCCGGAAGTCCTCCTGGATTCTGGCTCATTGCAGAGGATACCGCGCAAGGATGATGGACTCGTAGAAACTACGAGATTAACCGCAGAGATAACTAATTGTAATTAAAAATATTTTCTCTGTGTGCTCTGTGGTGAGAAAAGGGTGACCGAATTTTATTTCACCGCCTGTTCCACCGCCTCGGCGATGTGGTTCATATTGGCGAAATAATCCTTGGCCAGGTCATCGAGGGGAACGACCGCCCCGTTAATGGCCTTGGCCACGGTCAGGGCGCTTTTTTGCGAGAACTGGGGCTGCACGAACAGCACTCTGACCCCCTGTTGCTTCGCCATGTCGATCAGTTTGGCCAGGTGCCGGGCGCTGGGCGACTTGCCGCCGGTTTCCACGGCAATCTGTTGCAGGCCGTAGCGTTTGGCAAAATAGCCGAAGGCCGGATGATAGACGAAAAAGCTTTTCCCCTGCAGCGGGGCCATGGCCGTGCTGAGTCTGGCATGCAGGGCATCAAGCTCGGCGGCAAAGTCGGCGTGGTTTTTCTCATAAAGGGAGCGGCCGGCGGGATCGATCTGCACCAGGGTATCCCGGATGATTTCCGCCTGTTTTTTGACGAGCAGCGGGTCTAGCCAGATATGGGTATCGAGTTCCTCGCCGTGGATGTGGCCGGGCTCTTCCGCCTCATCCTCATGGGCCGGCATTTTGTCCAGGGTGATCCCCTGCCGGGTGTCGATGATGAGCAGCCCGGGCATGGTGCTTTCCAGTTTGGGGACAAAGGCGTTTTCAAAGGTAACGCCGATGCGGAAATAAATCCTGGCCTGCGAGAGTTTGCCCATCTGTTTCGGGGTGGGGGCATAGGTGTGGGGGCTCTGGCCCGGCTGGACCACGACATCCACCTGCACCCGATCGCCGCCGATCCGTTCCACAAAGAAGACCTGGGGCACAATGGAAACAAAGACCGGGATTTTCTTCAACTCTTGCGCCTGCGCCCCGGTGATCAGGAACAGGAGCAGGGCACAGCAGAGGGCGGGACAGGTGGCGATGATTTTCAGGAACCGCATGACCGCGTTCAGCTTTCGTCCAGATAGGTTCTCGCCCCCAGGAAGCGGGATGAAAAATAGCGGCTTGCCAGTGAGGAGGTTTCAATGTATTTTCCCTTGCTTGGCGCGTGAATAAAGGTGTTCTCGCCGGCATAGATCCCCACATGACTGACCCTTTTACCGCCCCTGGTGGCGAAAAAGACAAGATCGCCTTTTTTCAGTTCATCTTTATTCACCGGTCTGCCGGTGTGGAACTGACTTTTTGAGGTGCGGGGCAGGGCAAAGCCGTTCAGCTGATAAACGGCCATGGCCAGGCCGCTGCAGTCAAAGCCCGTATTCCGGGACGCGGCGCCCCAGCGGTAAGGAATGCCGATGAATTCCGAGGCGGTGTCGATCAGCTGGTCCCGCAGGTATTCCTCGCCCAGGGCGAATTTTTTCGACAGGGGGTAGGATTCGGGCCGGACAAGATAATAGTCGGAGATGATGCCGGCGCGCACAAAGTTTTCCGCCTGCCGGGAAGCCTCATCCGGCGTGGCGAAATTACCGAAGCGCACCTTGTAAAGGCCGGGGCTGTGGCGGAAATAGTAGGCGTTCATGCCCTGTTTTTCCAGGGCCCGGCTCAGGTCAGCCGCATTTTTTACATCGCTGAAGGCACCGGCCTGAATGGTGTAGCCAAGGCGCAGGGTGTTGAGCGACTGCGGGGCCGGGGCCGTATCGGCCGGGGGGGTGGATATGGTGCTGCAGCCACCGGCCAGCATGAGCTGGAGAAGCAGCAGGAAAAATAAGGGCCACAAGGCGGCCGGATTCCAGTCGTTGTGTTTGCTTATTTTCATAGTCCCTCTTTTTGGTTATTGGTGAGGAGTAAAAATTCTTATACACGTTCCGGCAACGGTAAGTAAAGTTAAAAAAGTCCTATCGGGCTGAAAAAGGCGGGAAGAGATGGCGGACGAAATACTGACCGCGGCCGCACAGTTCTTTGCGGCCGCGGCGATCAGGGATATCCGGGCCCATGGTTCGGGCCGGGTCAACGAAACCTTTCTGGTGACCGCCGGGGACGATGGCGGACGTTTTATTCTGCAGCGGCTCAGTCCGGCGGTCTTTGCCCGGCCGGAATGGATCATGGCCAATCTGCGCGTGGTCGAGGACCATGTGCGGCAGAAACTGCGCCGCGAGCCGTGCACCGGCTTTATCATGGCGCAGATCCGGCAGACCCTGGACGGCCGGGATTTTTACCGGGACAGCGAAGGCGCCTGCTGGCGGATGCTGCATTTCATCGCCGGCAGCAGAACCTTTGACACGGTGCAGAGCCCCCTGCAGGCGGCAGAGGCGGGCCGGATTCTGGGCCGTTTTCACCGGCTCATCAGTGATCTTGATCCGGCGCTGCTCCATGACACCCTGCCCGGCTTCCATATCACCCCGGCCTACCTGGCCCGGTATGATGAGGTGGCCGCGGCCGGGCGGCAGAACACGGCGGACATCCGCTATTGCCATGAATTTGTCGCCCGCCGCCGGGACACGGTCCATGTCCTCGAAAATGCCCGCAGAAAAGGAGAACTCGTGCTGCGCCCCATCCACGGCGACCCCAAGCTCAGCAACATCCTCTTTGACGAAAACAGCGGACT
This sequence comes from Deltaproteobacteria bacterium, assembly GCA_016208225.1. GTDB lineage: Bacteria > Desulfobacterota > Desulfobulbia > Desulfobulbales > SURF-16 > SURF-16. The sequence continues at coordinate 7,496 of JACQYM010000047.1, forward strand.
GGCGGTCAGCCTTATTGATCTGGATACGGTGAAGCCGGGCCTTATCCACTACGATATCGGGGACTGTCTGCGTTCCTGCTGCAACACCCTGGGAGAAGAGGCCTCCCCGGCTGACGTCTATTTTGATACAACCCTCTGCCGCCTCATTCTGCAAAGCTACCTGGCCGAGGCCTGCCTTTTTCTGACCCCCCATGACCGCCGCTACTTTTATGACGCAGCCCGGCTCATCCCCTTTGAGCTGGGGCTGCGGTTTTTCACCGATTTTCTGGCCGGCAATATCTATTTCAAGACATCATCTCCTGAGCAGAATCTGCACCGGGCCCTGGCGCAGTTTGCCCTGACGGCAAGCATTGAAAAGCAGCAGCCGGAGATAGCTCGTATCATAAGTGAGGTAATCTGAAATCCGGAAAAACATCACTTGGCAATCGATCGGCAAATTTGCTAGCCTGTAAAGATA
>JACQYM010000288.1 GCA_016208225.1 Deltaproteobacteria bacterium
CAGAAAATCGACCCGTTCGGCAATACCGAAATGATGCCAGCTGGGCAGATCCCGGATATTGCCGCTCAGCCAGGCCACCTTTTCCAGGGCATTGACAATGCCCTGGGCGCTGCCCATGCTGGTCATGGCATGCAGATCAGCCTGCCTCTCAAAATTGCGCATGAAAAATCCGAAAATAAAGCGGAAATAAAGAATAAGCAGAACCAGCAGGGCAAAGGTGCTGGCAAATATCAGCACCGTATCCGTTTTTTTGCCCATGAAGGCGCTGAATTGGTAAAACAGGTCCGATTTCAGCAGGACATACATGAAGAGGTAGGAGCCGAGCTGGGCGATGAGACTGAAGCCGAGCAGCAGCACCATGTACAGCTGCAGATGGTGCCGTTTTACATGGCCGATTTCATGGGCCATCACCGCTTCGACCTCTTCGACCGTCAGGCTTCTTAACAGGGCCGGGGTGAAGAGCAGGTAGCGGAAACGCCTGATCAGCCCCATGACGCCGGCAGTCAGCACCTGCCCCTCAAAGAGCGGCCAGATGAGAATATCCGCATACTTCAACCCCTGCCTGCGGCAGAACGCCTCGATATGCGTGCGCACCACCCCCTGCTTCATGGGCCGGCATCCCCACAGCCGGGTAATGATTTCCGGAAAGGTTACGGCCAGCACGACAAAAAAGAGGAGAAAGAAAAGCGGCTCGCCCACCGCCGAGTGCAAAAAGTGTTTGAAGGCCGGAAACGGCAGAAGAGCCAGGATGTCTGCCAGCAGCGAGAGAAGCAGCCAGGGCAGGATAATGGGAATATTATTCTGCAGATTGGTCTTGATAAAGATGAAAACGGTATAACTGCGGCCGAAAACAAGGCGGTAACTGCTGCGCGCCCCGATCCAGATCAGGCAGAGATAGAGGAAAAAGAGCATGACGCCGGCAAAATCCGCCAGCACCGGTAATTTATCCGCCCCCGGCAGCAGGGCAAAATAATATTTACAGTCAAGGAAATAGACATCCACCGCCACCCAGATGATGGCCAGAATAGAGAGCTGCTGTTCAGTGGCAAAATAGCGGGAGGCCTGGCTGACCCGGTTGCGGCCATAAGCCAGCGTCACCAGCAGGAAGAAAAAGGCGCCCTTCAGCGCAAAGAGAAGCGCCACAGGCCCCGCACCGAGCTGGGGCGTATCAGGAACGCTGGTGGTTGAAAGGACAAAGATGACAACAACAAGATATATGAGATTGTTATAAATCACTATCTTGTCCAGGCGGAACCGGTCCGGCTAAGCCTGGCGTTATGACGCTGGAAACGGAACAGCTGGACCTGCAGCTGCTGGGGAGTCAGAATTTTCTGGTTGACGAAAAACTGGCCGAATTTCTTATGCTGCCGCTTCTGCTCGAAGACAAGGGCCTGCAACTGCGACCGGGTCAGCAACCCCTGCTGCACCGCCTGCTGCCCGAAAGGCAGGGAGGAACGAAGACTGCCCTTCAACACCAGGGAAACCTTTTCACTGTTCAGCCAGCCGCGCTCCTTGGCAATCTCACCCAGGCGCGGCCGCTGGGCCCGCTGCCACATCAACGCCTCAATGATGCTCTGCCAGCTCACCTGCCCGGCGTAGTAGAGATAGTGGCCGAACAGCAGCGGCCGGTCCGGGATTGCCCCCTGATAGAGGACTTGGGCGCAGGATGCCTTGCCCCTCCCGTTGTTCTGATAAAATGTTCCGGCGCTCTGCCGGGTCCGGGGGGCGCCGGAAAAGCCGCTTTCCACCCCGGCTCCCTTTTCACGCCGCGACGGCCCCGGCGAAACCGGGCCGCGGCCGCCGGTGTGCGATGCCCCAGTCACATGGTGGACTACACCATGAAAACGAAACCCTTTTTCCCGGGCATCCACGTAATGCAGTAATTTTTCATAGGCCTGCTGCACCGCGTGAAACATATGTGCCCTTTTTTTTCGCGCCAGCTCGTCATGGCCGTCCATCCGGTCCGGATGCGTTTCCATGGCCCGCCGGCGGAACGCGCTCTTGACGCCGGCAGGCTGGATCTATTCGAGAAATTCCCGGGACACGGTCAATGCGGCGCCGAATATAATACGACAGGCCCGGTACAGCTCTTGCTCAGCGGCAACATCAGCCATAAAAAATCATCTCCATTCCTGGCTGGGCTTTCTCCTGCGACAGAGCCTGATCATCTGGCAGACCCCGCGAAAAATCATCTTTTCCACTCATGTCATGACAATGTCGACTTCAATCTGTTCCGCTTCCGATCTACTCAGAATAAGATTCGAATCGCCGATTCGCAGTTGAATCGCCCCGCCCAGCGGCGCGCGATTCACCACGCAGAGCTTTGCACAGGGGATGATGCCGAGGTCGAGCAGGCGTTGCCGCACCGCACCGCAGGAATGGTGCCTTTTGACGCAGACACAGCTTCCGGGACTGATGTCGCTCAGCGCCTTGCACTTTTCCCCGCATTTTTCCTGCCGGCATTTGGGGCCATGCGCACATTTCTTTTTCGTCCACCAGAACTTCATCACAAAGGCCCTCTACTTCAGTGTTGCTTCATATCCGCCTACTGAAATATTTTTTAATTATTGCCGCTTACTCTGTCAAGAAGAAAGAGCTGCGAACCCCCGGAAATCATGAGCTTTCACCCTCGTCAACAATCCACGCCCGCAGCGCTTCCACGATTTTCTGGGCCTGCTCCCGGCTGGAGATATTGAATTTCCCCTGGGCCTGATACGTGCCCCGCAGCTTGCGGTAGCGCCGGATGGTGTAGCGGTCCGGCCCGTAATCGTTGGTTTTGCCATCCCACTGCTGATAGCGGAAAATGATCGTGGTCCACGCCCCTCTGGACAATACGACCTTATCCAGCTCCTTGACGATCAGCACGCCCTCTTCTTCATAATTAATCGAAATATCATCAATATTTTCTGCCATGGTCCGCGTCCCGGTTATATTGCTTAGGAGAAGTTGCAGGTGATGAATTCATGATTGATGCCGCGCAAGGCCGCATACCACTTCACACCCGGCCCTATCTTAGCAGCCAATGCAAAAAAAATAATTATTTTTTTCTCACCGACCCTTCTTTTACCCTGATCGGCATTGCCCGCAACCGGCAGCCGCCGTTGCTGCAAATTAACAAATGCATGAATGGTTAACATATGTTAGTATATAAATAGTGATCAATCACCCGCCAAAATTGGAACCGACCATCATGCCTGATCAATTTCTTGATAAAAACGGCTATAGAATCATCGACTCAATGACCGAAGGGTTGCTGCTGGTTAATCCGTCCGGAAAAATCCTCTACACCAATAATGCGCTGGAACAACTGCTGCACTATGAACATGATGAACTCATCGGCAAGAACTGCGAAATCCTGCAATGCGACAGTTGCTTCGGCCCTGGGAAGGGCCGGGGGAAAAAATATTGCGATCTGTTTCAGGAAGGCGAAATAAAAGACCTGAAATGCACCTTCCGGCGCAAGGACGGCACCCCGGTTTTTGTCCGCCGGAACGCCACCACCTTACGGGATGAAACAGGAGCCGTGCTGGCCGGCGCCGAGAATCTCACCGACCTGAGCGTGGTTGACGAGAAAGACCGTCTCATCAATATGCTGCAGCGCCGCCTGCGCCATGAGGACGGCTTCCAGGGGCTGATCGGCCGCTCCGAGGCGATGCGCAGCCTGTTTGACCTCCTCAGAAGAGCCTCCCGTTCAGATGCCCCGGTGATACTCTATGGCGAGAAGGGCACCGGTAAAAAACTGGCCGCTGCCGCCCTGCACCGGCTCGGAGCCCGGGGCGACCTGCCGTTTGCGAGAATGAACTGTGCCGTTTTACAGGAGGATCTCCTGGAAAACGAGCTGTTCGGCCGGGCCGAGGGCGCCTTGGCCGGGGCCTGCGCCGTGCCCCCCGGCCGCCTTGCTTTGCCGGAGGGCGGGGATATTTTTCTTGACGAAATCGGCGATATGCCCCACGCCCTGCAGACCAGATTGCTGCGCGTTCTGCAGGAACGGGAAATTGCCGGCGGCGAGCAGCATTCCGTCCCCGCCCGGACGCGCCTGATTTCCGCCACCAGCAGAAATTTAACCGGGCTGATGAAAGAGGGCCGCTTCCGGGAAGACCTTTACTACCGCATCGGCGTCATCCCCATCTTCCTCCCGCCGTTGCGGGAAAAAAAGGATGATCTGCCGGTCCTCATCGCCTCCTTCATCGAAAACGGCCGTCTCAAAACCGGCAAGGAAATCCGCGCCATCAGCAGACAGGCCCTGGACCTGATCTCCCAGTACAACTGGCCCGGCAATGTCCGGGAGTTGATGAATGCCATCGAATATGCCTTTGTCCTCTGTCCGGGCGGCGAAATCCTGCCGGAGCACCTCCCTGCTTATTTTGCCAGTCAGACGAAAATGCTCAATATTCCCCTGGTCAAATCCCAGCTGCATAAAACCGAAGATGAACGGCAGCGCCTGCTCACCGCCTTAAAGGCGACAAACGGCAACAAGTCCGAGGCAGCCCGCATTCTCGGGGTCAGCAGGGTAACCCTCTGGAAATACCTGAAAAAATATCAGATCGAGGTCAGCAGGAACATCCAGGAATAACGCATCCCCACCATGGCCTCCCCTGCCGTGCGTATCCATTTGCCCACAAAACCAAAAAAAATTTCCCTTTTTTTAAAAAACAGGTACAATAAACACTTTTTTTCGACGCATCTCCCATTGAGCGCCCCCCGGCGCGCAGCATTGCACCACAACTGTTGAAGATAACAGACAGGCATTTACGAAGAGGACAGCAACATGGCTCCCCAAGAAGCCTCATCGCGGCCCCGCGAAGAATGCGGAATCTGCGGCATTTACGGCCATCCCGATTCCGCCAAATTGACATATTTCGGACTTTACGCCCTGCAGCACCGCGGCCAGGAAAGCGCCGGCATCATCACCTCGGACGGGGCCCGGATCTGTGAGCACAAAGCCATGGGCCTTGTGTCAGAAGTTTTCAGCGAGAAGGAGCTGCAGCGCCTGCAAGGGCATATCGCCGTGGGCCATGTGCGCTACTCCACCACCGGCGCCTCCAACATCCTCAACGCCCAGCCCTTTACCGCCCGCCACCGGGACCAGTTTTTCGCCATTGCCCACAACGGCAACCTGGTCAATATCCGGCAATTGCGCAACGAGCTGGAGGGAAAAGGGTCCATCTTTCAATCCACCATGGACAGCGAGGTGGTTGTTCATCTCCTGGCAGCGGCCAGCCATCATTCCTTTCAGGACGCCATCAGCGAAACATTCAGACAGATCAGGGGCGCCTACTCGATTCTCCTGATGACCCAGGACAAACTGGTGGCCATCCGCGATCCGAACGGCTTCCGTCCCCTCTGTCTGGGCCGCACCTCGAACGGCGCCTATGTGGTCGCCTCCGAAACCTGCGCCCTGGACCTGATCGAGGCAAACTATATCCGCGATGTGGAACCGGGCGAGGTACTGATCATTGACCAGGACGGACTGACATCATTCTTTCCGCAGGAGAAGCGGACATCGAGCTTCTGCATTTTTGAACACGTCTATTTCGCCCGGCCGGACAGCGATATTTTCGGCCTCAATGTCTACTCCTGCCGAAAAAGAATGGGCCAGATCCTGGCCAGGGAATGCCGGGTTGACGCGGATTTCGTCATGCCCTTCCCTGATTCGGGCAATTATGCGGCCATCGGCTTTTCCCAGGCTTCCGGCATCCCGCTGGAAATGGGGGTGATCAGGAACCACTATATCGGCCGCACCTTTATCCAGCCCTCCCAGTCCATGCGCGACTTTTCCGTGCGGGTCAAATTGAATCCGGTGCGCTCATTTCTCAAGGGAAAACGGGTGATCATCATTGAAGACTCGATCATCCGCGGCACCACCGGCCGCAGCCGGATCCGCTCCCTGCGCGAGGCCGGGGTCAAGGAGGTGCACATGCTGATCAGCTGCCCGCCCACCCGCTATCCCTGCTATTACGGCATTGATTTTCCCTCGCAGAGCCAGCTGATCGCGGCCAACAAGACCATTGAACAGATCCGGGATTTTCTCCTCCTCGACTCCCTGCACTACCTGAGCCTGGAGGGGCTGGTGGAATCGACCGGCATGTCCGCCGACTCCTTCTGCCTGGCCTGTTTCACCAACACGTATCCGGTGGCGCCTGACACCGGATTCCACAAACTGGCCCTGGGCTGATGGCACGGAGCAGAGACAACTCATGACCCTGAACGCTGCAAAAGAAGTATTACAGATCGAGGCGGACGGCATCTACGCCCTGATCGAGCAGCTCGACTCCGAGTTTGAAAAGGCCGTTGCCCTGATCATGAACTGCCCAAGCCGCGTCATTATCACCGGCATCGGCAAATCCGGCATCATCGGCCAGAAGATATCCGCCACCTTCAACAGCACCGGTACCCCTTCTTTTTTTCTCCATCCGGTGGAGGCCATGCACGGCGACCTGGGCATTGTCGACCACAATGATGTGGTGCTTGCCCTCTCCTACAGCGGCGAGACCACGGAACTGAACATGCTGCTGCCCACTCTTAAGAAGAGAGGGGTAAAAACCATTGCCCTGACCGGCAATAAAAATTCGACCCTGGCCTCCTTTGCCGACGTGGTACTGTCCGCCCGGGTGCCGAAAGAGGCCTGCCCCCTGGGGCTTGCCCCGACCGCCAGCACCACCGCGGCCCTTGCCCTGGGTGATGCGCTGGCCGTCGTGCTGATTGAAAAGAAAAAATTCGCGGCCAGCGATTTCCGCCGCAACCATCCGGGCGGCAGCCTGGGGGAACGGCTGAAGACCAAGGTGCAGGAGGTCATGATCACCGGTCCGCTCATGCCGGTCACGGCCGGCGATTCATCATTGCGGCAGGCAATCGGCATTTTGAACGAAAAGAACCTGGGCGCGGTGCTCATTATCGACAACGAGATGAAACTGTGCGGCATCATCACCGACGGCGATCTGCGCCGGCAGATCAGCCAGACCAGCCCCCTTGATCTTGACCGCATGCAGGCCCGGGACATCATGACCCCGTCCCCCAAAACGATTGAGGAGGACCTGCTGGCCGCCGATGCGCTGAGCATCATGCAGCGGCATGAGGTAACGATTCTGCCCGTGCAGGACAAGGCGGGCCGTCTGGCGGGCATGCTGCACCTCCATGATCTGCTCGGCAAAGGGGAATTCCGCCTGCTCGTGTAACGCTCGGGTGCCTGACAGGCCGCGATCGGTAGTAATACCTATAATACCAACTGGTTATTTCTTTTTTTGCTCAGCCGTCATATTGACAAACCGCCAGCTTTTGGGTAGCATCCGCTCTGCCTGTTGACAATCGGCAACTTGTAAAAACTAAAAATTAACCACAGAGAGCACAGAGCCCACAGAGATAACCAATTGTGATTAAAAATATTTTCTCTGTGACTTCTGTGTGCGCTGTGGTGAAAATAGTCTTTTTACGAATCCATCATATATTTGAACGGTTATTTGTTCCGCCATTTATCGCGCCATTGGTGCGCAATTATTTTACCATAACAAGAGGAATACAATGGGAATCGCCAGCAAAGAAATCAATTCAGCCTTCAGCGCCGAGGTAACCGCTCTGCCGGGGGGTGCGTATCTGAATCGATGTTTTTCCTGTGGCGCCTGCAGCGGCATCTGCCCGGTGAGCCAGGCAATCCCTGATTTTGATCCGCGCAAAATCATCCACATGATCCGCATGGGATTAAAGGACAGGCTGCTGCACTCGGATGTGCTCTGGTTCTGTTCACGGTGCCGGAGCTGCATTTTCGTCTGCCCCCAGGACGTGCGGTTTGCCGATATCATGGGAGCGCTCCGGGACATGGCCCTGGAGGAGGGCGTGATCACGGACCAGGATCTGCGCGACAAAGGCAAGGCCGCCTGGGTGGTACGCGATCTCTGCGTCTCCTGTCTCACCTGCGTCCGGGTCTGCCCGTGGGAGATTCCGCAGATTGACCGCCAGGGGGTGGCCGCCATCGATGCCAGAACCTGCCGGGGCTGCGGCATCTGCGTGGCGGAATGTCCGGCCCGGGCCATCCGGCTGAACGAATCCGCCGACGAGAAACTCATCGCCGCCTGCGGCGCTTAGGAACAACCGTTACGAAAGAACCTCTGCACTGTCGGCCATTTCGTTACGACTCCTGATGCCGTCTCTGATATCCGGACGACGATATTATTTTTTTACAACGGCTTAACACGACTGGAGAAGCATATGACGTATACTCCTGATATCCAAGCATTTTGTTGCCATTACACCTCCCAGCAGACTGTTGCCGAAGGGCGCGAAGGGATGCGGGAAGAAGGGATGCCGGCAAATGTCACCTTAAATCGCCTGGTCTGCACCGGCAAACTGCAGGTCAGCACCCTGCTCAAGGCCTTTGAGGAGGGCGCCGACGGCGTCTATGTGGTGGGCTGCCCGGCTGACCAGTGCCACAACGTCAAGGGCAGCCAGCGGGCGGCCAAGCGGGTGAACGCCATCAAAAAGGCCTTGGCCGAACTTGCCGTCGAACCGGAAAGAATAGAAATGTTTCACCTGGAAAGAGGCTTTCATCCGGAATTTATCGAAGCCGCCCAGGTCATGAATAAGAGGATCAGTGCCTTAGGCCCGTGTCCGTTCAAGGGGGAAACGCCATGATCATTGCCGAACGAAAACCGATCAACGAAATCCTGGGCATGGTGCGCGATGCCGAAAAAATTCTGGTGCTCGGCTGCCGCGGCTGCGTCACGGTATGTTCCGCCGGCGGCGACCGCGAGGTGGAAATCCTGGCCTCGCTCATCAGGCTCGGCATGCAGAAACAGGGCAAAAAAGTTGAAACGGTGGAAGGCTCCCTGGTCAGACAGTGCGACAAGGAATATATCGATGAAATCGACCAGTGGACCGGACAATATGATGCCATAGTCTCCATGGCCTGCGGCGTGGGGGTCAACTTTATCGCCAATCTCCGGCCGACCGTCAAGGTATATCCGGGGGTGAACACCAGCTTCCTGGGCGGCTCCGCTGATCAGGGCGTCTGGACGGAACAGTGCGCCGGCTGCGGCAACTGCGTGCTGCATCTGACCGGCGGACTCTGTCCGGTGGCCCGATGCGCGAAAAGCCTGATGAACGGGCCGTGCGGCGGATCAGTCAATGGCCGCTGCGAGATCCACCAGGATGTGGAATGCATCTGGCAGTCCATTCATGACCGCCTCGGCAGAATCGGCAACGCCGATGCCATGCACACCATTGCCCCCATCCGCGACTGGAGCACCGCCGGCCATGGCGGCCCGCGCAAAGTGCTGCGGGATGACCTGACCGTCTGAGCTTACCGTTTTCTTCATACCGTACCAAAAGGCCGCTGTGCTTACAGCGGCCTTTTTTATTGGGCGGCATGTCACATGTGGTAGCCTGTCGGCAAGGTATCTGCCCACCATGCAGGTGGAGGTTGTGGCGGCCCAGGTGGCTCTGCAGGAATAATCTTTGCGGTTGCGTAATGATCCGGATCGAGACAAAAAAGGTGGGAAGCTGATCGCGGGCAAGGCCCGCTCCTCCAGCACGTGATCCGGGGGACCTTGATGAATCGTGGGACTCGCCGGCTCCTCACGCAGGAGCGGGCCTTGCCCGCGATCCATCAGAGGAGGTCGAGCTTGACCTCCTGGGCCGGAATGAATTTTTCAATGGTGGAGATATACCAGGCAATGATCTTCTGGGTGACATCCGTGGTATTTTCATGGAATTGCAGCCCGACATTCGCCTCATATCGGCTGGTGCGCAGATTCTTCACCACGCCGATGATCTCCAGGGGCTGTTTGACTCCGGGAAATTTGCAGTTCAATTTGACCTGGTCGCCGATCTTGAAGTTCATGATCCTCTTGTTGTGTTTGCCGCGGATGATGCACTGGCAGCCGGATCTGGCGATGTCAACGATTGTCCCCTGATTTTCGTTCTCGCCGACGGCAATCACCGCGGGAATATAGCAGAAGGACCTTTTCTCGCTGCGCAATTCGCTTTTCTGGACAAGTTTCGGATAATAGATGAACAGCAGCCGCACCGGCTGCTCGATCTGGGAAAAAAGCTTGGTCTGAAAGGCGTAAATGGTGCCGTGATAGAAGTACCTTACCACCAGCTCCGCCCCGCTGAAGAGCTTGTGCTGGATCTGGTGAAAAGGGGCGGGGGGCGAAATGATAATGTAGTTATCGACAAAGCCGCAGAAAGCGCTTTCCAGAGGGATATCAACCCCCTCAATCTCGATCTTCAGCCGAATGCCCAGTTCCAGCGCCAGCCGGATACCGCCCTGATCAAACATTTTTTCATTCATTTTGTCGCGCCCCGCTTTCCCGGATATGGGCCTGTTTTTTTAGTACCTGCGCAGAAGAAGCCAGAATTCAGGAGTCGGAATCCAGAATACCAGGAATGATTCCCCTTTGTAAACAGCTCAACTTTCCCGAGTTGGCATAAGGGAAAAAGACTATTTTCACCACAGAGCACACAGAGATCACAGAGATACAGAGAAAATATTTTTAATTACAACTAGTTATCTCTGTGAGCTCTGTGCTCTCCGTGGTTAATTTTCAGTTCTTCCGAGTTCATCAATATGATGGCCGTCATGCGGGGTAATGATGCCGAGCCGGAGCAGATCCTCAATCACCTCGGCCATGGGCAAACCGATCACGTTGCTGTGCGAGCCGTCAATTCTTTCCACCAGAAATGCGCCCCTGCCCTGCAGTCCGTAAGCGCCTGCCTTGTCCAGCGGTTCGCCGGTGAGCACATAGGCCCGGCACAGAGCAGCGGTCAGCGGCCGAAACAGCACCCTGGTGCGCACGGCGCGCTGCACCGTGATGCCGTCCCGCGCCCGGCAGAGACAGTAGCCGGTCCACACCTCGTGCCATCGGCCGGACATGCCGGCCAGCATTGTCTCCGCATGGGCCGCATCACGCGGCTTGCCTAAAATCGCATCATCCAGCACCACAATGGTATCGGCGGCCAGAATGCAGGCCTGGGGATTCCTGCCGGCCACGGCCCGGGCCTTGTCCGCCGCCAGCCGCAGCACAAAGGACCCGGGATCCTCGCCGGGCCGGTGCTGCTCCTCCACGTCGGCGGGTTTTACCGTAAAATCAAGGCCGAGCTCCTGCAGAAAACGCTGCCGCCTGGGCGAGGATGAGGCGAGAATCAACGGGGCTACGGTATGAAAGCCCCCCCGCATCCCCTTCCTGTCCGCCGTCGCCATCATGACCGGTTGGGCCGGGCGGGCAACCGCCTCAGGCCCGGATCGCATAGCCGCCGTCAACAACCAGGGTCTGGCCATGGATCATCTTGGCAAAATCGCTGCACAGGAACAGGGCGAGATCGGCCACATCCTCGGGGGTGGTGAGACAGCCGAGCGGCGTACGCTCCAGGGC